>USDN01000044.1 GCA_900553515.1 uncultured Blautia sp.
AAGCAGGCAGAAAAACATGATGGTCCTCACAGCCCCTGGTTTTATAACAAAGAAACATCCGGTGGCGGTGTGATGATGGATATGGGATGTCATGCACTGGCATGGTTTCGGTGGATGACGGGAAAAGCGCAGGCAGTCAGTGTTTATTCAGATATGAAAACAGTATTTCATAAAGAAATAACAGACTGTGATGATAATACAATTACTATCGTAGAGTTTGATAATGGTGTTGTGGGAATGGCAGAAGACAGCTGGGCCAAACTTGGTGGAATGGATGACAGAATCGAGGTGTATGGAAACAAAGGAGTCTCCTATGCAGATCTGTTCAGAGGAAATTCTGCATTGACATACAGTAAAGATGGTTATGGATATGCAATGGAAAAGGCCGGTTCCACCCAGGGATGGACGTTTACTATTTTTGAGGAAGCATTTAACCAGGGATATCCTCAGGAGCTTTCTCATTTTATAGAGTGTGTCAGAGAAGACAGGACACCTGCAGTCACAGGTGAAGATGGGCGGGCAGTGCTTGAAATAATTTATGCGGCTTATATATCTGCCGGAACAGGTAAAAAAATAAAACTTCCACTGGAGAATCCGCCAAAAGTAAAATATCCCATCGAACTTTTTCTGGGGGAATAAAAAAATATGGAAATTCTGCTAAAAATATGAAATGGAGATAGGGCATAGATGTTATTAGGTCAGCCAAGATTACTAAAAAATCTAAATACGGACATTGTACGGGATTTAATTTATAAATCAGGCCCCATTTCAAAACCTGAAATTGCAGAACAGACAGCACTAAGTCTTCCGACAGTTACCAAACGGGTCAATATCCTTTTAAAAGAGGGATGGATCCGGGAGACTGGAAGAAGTGGTGAGGGGGTAGGACGGAAAGCTGTAAAATACGAGGCGGATCGTTCTCATAACACGATTTTGCTTTTATATGAATCAGGCGGTTTTTCGGCGGCTCTTGTAGATCTTACCGGAGAGATCCGATATGAAAAAAGATATGTTTATCATAAGGAGTATGAACAAAATCATTTGGATTTTTTATGTGGATGTATCAGGGAACTGATCGCAAAGGTAGAAGGTACGGTTCTTTCTATTGGTATTACAGTTCCCGGTGTCGTAAGAAGCAGCGGACTTATAAAACATATTCCGGAGATTCCGGAGTGGGAAAAATACAATCTTCAGGAGGAACTGCAGAAACGGTTTGGAATCGATGTGCTGGTGGAAAATGACACCAGAATGATGACTCTTGGGTATTATGAAAGTAAACTTCAGGGGCAGTATTCGGATATGGTATATATTTATGCGGAGGATGCTCTAAGTGCAGGCATTATTATAGATGGAAGACTACACAGAGGCAAAGACAGTTTTGCCGGAGAATTAGGATTTTTGATCTTTCATGATGATCTGAACAGCAGTCATGAACCAGTAAATGGCCGTGGAGATTTTGAAAACTGTGTAATGGAGCTTCAGCAGAAAATACAGATGAATCCCGGGAATAAGAAATTGTTGGAAAATTATTACGATCTTATAGCAAAAGGCATTGTCAGTGTAGGCTGTATTACAGCGCCTGAGATTGTAGTGATACAGGGAAAATATATTGACAAAGTGGCTCTTGAGATGATAGAAGAAAGGATTCGTCCATATTTTCCAAAGGATGTACTTCCCAGACTGCAGATCAATACAGACAGTACCTGCTGTGCTCAGGGAATGATACAGGAGTGTGTAAGGCATTCTATTGAAAAAAGTGCAAAACTGGGGAATGTTACGATAAGGGTAAATCCAGATGATTAAAATGGGGGATCAAGAAAATGAAAAGAATCATAGGAGTAAATTCCAACTGTTATCATGGATATTCTATTGAAGAGGCAGTCAGAGGAGCAGCAGCGGCAGGGTTTCATTATATAGAACTGACAGCTACCAAAGGCTGGACAGAACATGTATTTCCAGATCAGTCGTTTCACAGGCTTCTGGAGGTCAAAAAGCTTCTGAAAGAGTATAATATGACTCCGTTTTCCATGAGCGGACACTGTAACCTTATGGATAGAGAACGGATGGAGGATTTTATTGAAAATATTAAGCTGGCTGCTTTTTTTGGATGTGATTACATTGTTTCTTCTGTAGGAGAGGCTCATCTGAAGGATCAGGCAGTAGCTTCCAATGAGACTGTTGCACAGCATATTTCTGATTTTATTCCTTATTTGGAAGAGTTTGATATGACTCTTGTCCTGGAAGTGCATGGGGAGCACGGAAACGGAAATATTTTGAAAGAAATCGTTAATCTTGTGGGAAATCCCAGAGTAAAGATCAATTATGACACAGCTAATGCAATTTTTTATGGTGGGGTCAATGTAGCAGAAGATTTGAAAAATTGTGCAGATCAGGTGGCATATATGCATCTGAAGGATAAAGCGGGACAGCAGAAAGAATGGAATTTTCCGGCCCTGGGAGAGGGAGAGATTGATTTTTCAGAAATTTTTGGGATTCTTAAAGGAACTGAAAATATGTGTCCGTTTTCTGTAGAAATCGAATTTACCGAAAAAGGACCAGGAGATTTGAAAGAGATTGATGAGGCGGTAAAGAAATCTGCACTTTATCTTCAGAAAGCAGGGTTTGAACTGTAAAATCAAAATCAGTATAAAAAGGAGAAGGTAATGAAGAAGTTAAGAGTTGGGGTAATAGGAATTGGCTTTATTGGAACCGCACATGTAGAAGCGCTGCGAAGACTGGGGTATATAGATGTTGCTGCAGTGGCAGATGCAGGAGGCGGAGCAGAAAAAGCGGAAGCGCTTTATGTAGCTCATGGATATGACGATTATCGGGAAATGATCCAGAAGGAGGATCTGGATGCAGTCCATATCTGTACACCAAACCATACCCATTTTGAAATGGCAATGTATGCCATGGAGCATGGACTGAGTGTTATGCTGGAAAAACCGTTTACTATGACAGTGGAGGAAGCAGAAAAACTGTGCTCGTATGCAAAAGCGCATCATATTGTTACAGGAGTGAATCATTCTCTTCGTATGAATCCACAGGTTCAGCAGATGAAGGCTATGGTAAGAAGTGGAGAAGTTGGCGATATTTATGCAGTAACAGGCAGCTATCTGCAGGACTGGTTGTTTCTGGAAAGCGACTGGAGCTGGAGACTGGATCCTAAACTGTCAGGAAAGACCAGAGCGTTTTCTGATATAGGTACACACTGGATTGATATGGTTGAGGATATAACCGGTCAGAGAGCTGTAGAGCTTCTTGCCGAATTCGACATTATGCATAAGACCAGAAAGAAACCTTTGAAAGAGGTTGCAACTTTTTCCGGAATGGCGCTTCGACCGGAAGATTATGAAGATGTTCCCATTGAAACTGAGGACTGGTGCAGCATTCTTTTCCGTTTTGAAAATGGAGCGATCGGAAGTGTGAATGTCAGCCAGGTAACGGCAGGCCGTAAGAACCAGCAGATCATTTCTATCAGCGGAAGTAAATGTGCCCTTCATTGGGACAGCGAGGACTCTCAGGAACTCTGGATCGGACGACGGGAAACTTTTAATCAGAAAGCACCGAAGGATCCTTCTATTTTATCGGATGAAGCATGTGGTGTGATTGGATATCCAGGAGGTCATGTAGAGGGATTTCCGGATACATTTAAAGCTCAGTTTGATAAATTTTATCAGGCCGTGATAAATAAGGATACTTCAAAAAAGGATTTTGCCTGTTTTGAGGATGGTCTGAGAGAGATGATCCTGAATGAAAAAGTTTATGAATCTGCGCAGAAACGTGCCTGGGTAAAAATCTGAATACAGGGGGATGAAAACTATGATGAAACTTGGTTTACATACAGCGATTCTTGCTGATTATACTTTTGAGCAGGTGGTGGATTTTGCAGCCGAGACAGGATTTCAGTCTCTTGAGGTATGCTGCTGGCCCCGGGAAAAAGCATCACGCAGATATGCAGGAGTATCGCACATCGACGTAGATGGAATGACAGAGGAAAGTGCAAAGAAATATCTGGATTATGCCGAAGAAAAGGGAATTGAGATAGCGGCGCTGGCTTATTTCCCGAATCCGCTGTCAGATGATACAGAAACAGCAGAGAAGTCCAGAGAGCATTTGAAAAAGGTTATTGAAGCAGCAGCGCTGATGAAGGTAAACCTGGTAACTACATTTATCGGAAAAGATAAAACAAAGACAGTAGAAGAAAATCTGGATCTGATGGAAGAAATATGGCCGCCCATTCTTAAATATGCACAGGAGCGGGGTGTGGGGATAGCCATTGAAAACTGTCCTATGTATTTTACAAAGGATGAGTGGCCGGGAGGTAATAATCTGGCTGTCAGTCCGCAGGTATGGCGCAGAATGTTTGCTATGGGATCGAATATTGGTTTATGCTTTGATCCGTCGCATATGATTCTGCAGGGAATGAATGTATGGAAACCTGTGGTAGATTTTGCAGATCGTATTTTCCATATTCATTTTAAAGACCTTCAGATCGATCAGGAAAAAGTGGAGGAGTACGGAAGATTTTCTTATCCCGGACTCTGGCACACACCGAAACTTCCTGGCTATGGAGATGTGGATTTTCCAAAACTGATTACTCGGCTGCATGAGATCGGATATGGCGGATCTGCCTGTCTGGAATGTGAAGACCGTGCATTTGAGGGGTCCATAGAAGATACCCGTGCAGGAATAGGAATAGCATATCGCTATCTTCATACTTTGATGTAGGTGGTGCAGCTATGATACGTGTGGGTATTGTTGGTACAGGCGGTATGGGTACTGTGCATTATACAAATTACCAATATATAGAGGAATGTCAGGTTGCAGCAGTCTGTGGAAACAGAGAAAAAGCTGAAAAATGGGGAGTAAATGGTTACTCCGATATTACAGAAATGATACAAAGCGAATATTTAGATGTTGTAGATATCTGTACTCCTACATTTCTCCACTATGCACAGGCAAAAGAGGCACTGAAATACTGCAGCGTGATCTGTGAAAAGCCTTTGGCTCTTACCAGAGCAGAGGGAGAGGAACTGATCAATACTGCGAAAAAATATGGACACCATCTGTATGTGGGACAGGTGCTTCGGTTTTTTCCAGAATATAAGGTGCTGAAGCAAGTTATTGAAGAACAGACTTGCGGAAAAATGCTGGACGGTTATTTTTGGAGATTGTCCGCAAAGCCAAAATGGACAAGCGGAGGATGGCTGACAGATAAAACAAAAAGTGGACTTCTTCCATTTGATCTTCATATTCATGATCTGGATTTCCTGGTCAGTATTCTGGGAATCCCTGAAAGTCAGTATTGTACCAGTGCCTGGTCGGAGAAAGACGGTATGGCACAGCAATATCGGTTTCTTTACGAATTTGATCATAAAGGACAGAAAATAAATATTTGTGCGGAAGCTGCGTGGTTCAATGGAGAATATCCATGGTCGGCAGGCTATCGTGTATGCTTTGAGCATGGAGTTCTGGAATCCAGAGAGGGAAAAGCCATCCTTTATCAGGAAGGAAAGGATCCTCAGATCCTGGATACATCAGAGAAACGCAAAATTCCAACAGGCATTAATATTCCTCCAACAGGAGTCTATCTTGAAGAACTGGAACATTTTATAGAATGTATGCAAAAAGACAAAGATTCAGATATGATCCGATATGACCAGGTATTGGGGGTACTGGGATATCTGGAGGAGATAAACGAGAAACTATAAGCGAGGATGCTTTAGTTATAAAACGTACATGTGAAAGGAGAATCAACATGAAAAAAAGATTGGCAATGGTATTGGCACTGGGGTTAGCAGCAGGATCTCTTTCCGGCACAGCAGTAACTGTTTCTGCAGCAGAAGAGGCCAGTGAGTACGTGATCGGTGTACTGGCACCGGAAGTAACCCATGGATGGGTTGCAGCAGTAGCATACCATGCAGAAAAACGCTGCGAAGAATTAAAAGAAGAAGGAAAGATCAAAGACTTTATTATTGCAACAAGTGGAAATGCAGAAGATATGACAGCAGACCTTGATGACCTTCTCACTCAGAACGTGGATGCTATCGTGGCGTATCCGCAGTGGGCAGGTATGGAAGCTCCGCTTCAGAAAATCCTTGATGCAGATATCCCTCTGGTATGCTTTGACCTTGAATTCGATCTTGAAGGTTATTATCTGGTAACTGGTGATAATAAGGATATGGGTGTACAGGGAGCAAATTATATTCTTGATAAGATCGGTCCGGATGGAACTGTAATTGCTCTGACAGTACCTACGGCTGGATCTGTAAATGATCTCCGTATGGAAGGCTTTTATGAGCAGATGGAAAAAATCGATCAGAACTGGGAAGTAATCGAATATGCAACAGAATTTACCCGTGAAGCCGGTCTTGCAGATTTTGCAGATGTTCTTGTAAATAATCCGAAAATTGATGCAGTATACTCTCTTGATGATGAGACATCCATCGGTGTTCTTCAGGCAATCCAGGAAGCTGGAAGAGACGACATTAAAGTTATCACAGGCGGCGGCGGATGCCAGGAATATTTTAATATGATGCCGGAATATGAGAATATTAATGTGGCTTCTGCTACGTATTCTCCTGCAATGGTTGAGACAGCTGTAGATGAGGCAGTTCAGCTTCTGAACGGTGAAACAGTGGAAGAGAAACTGATTATTCCAACAACGATTGTAGATAAAGAAAACTATGAAGAATTTCTTGATCCATCTTCTCCGTACTGATAAGTATGATTGAAATTTGGAAGGGCTGCCGTGTATACGGCAGCCTTGTTTGAAAGGAAAGCTGGAGGTCAGATATGAATCTGAAGATGAAAGGGATTACAAAATCTTTTGGCGCAAATAACGTACTGCAGGGAATTGATTTTACGCTTTCCGGTGGTGAGATCTGTGCGCTGTTAGGTGAAAATGGAGCAGGAAAATCCACACTTATGAATATACTTGGTGGTGTTCTGAAAGCGGATCAGGGAACTATTTCCATTGATGACAGGCTGGTTGAATTTGCGACTCCGCTGGATTCCTTGAATGCAGGTGTTGGATTTATTCATCAGGAATTGAACCTGATTAATGATCTTGCTGTATATGAAAATATGTTTATCAGCAGAGAAATTAAAAAGAAAAATGGTCTTCTGGACATTGAAGCAATGTGTGAGGAGACGCGGAAAGTATTTGAACGGATAGAAGTAGAAATTGATCCGAAAACAATGGTCAGAGATCTTGATGCATCTTATAAACAGATTGTAGAGATTGCACGGGCGCTAATGATGAATGCAAAGCTGATCATTATGGATGAACCAACTACGTCGCTGACAGAACCGGAGATTGAACACGTATTTACTATGATGCGGACTCTGAAAAAACAGGGAGTAGGGATTGTATTTATTTCACATAAACTACGAGAGGTTATGGAGTTCTGTGACCGCTATACTGTTTTGCGGGACGGTCAGATGGTGGCTCATGGAAATGTAAGCGATACCAGTATCAATGAACTGGCAAAGTTCATGGTGGGCCATGAAGTAAGAACGGAATCTCTTCGTCAGCAGCAGGAATATGGGGAAGAGATATTAAGATTGGAAAATCTGTCCCTGGATAAGAAATTTAAAGATATTTCCTTGGCAGTACATAAAGGAGAAATTCTTGGTGTAACAGGACTTCTGGGTGACGGAAGAACAGAAGTGTTCCAGACAGTATTCGGATGTATGCCGGAATATAGCGGACGGATATTTGTAGAAGGACAGGAATGCAGGATTTCCAGTGTGCAGCAGGCCATGGATCAGGGGATCGGATATGTCCCCAGAGATCGTAAGGAGAATGGCATTATAAAGGATATGAATATTATGGAAAATGCGTCCATTGCAGTACTTCCTAAAATGACGCGTTATGGAATTATAGACAAAATCAGACAAAAGAAAGAATTTGACAAATTTGTAGAAAATCTGAGGATCAAGCTGGGAAAAGGTACGGATCTGATCGGAAGCCTTTCTGGAGGAAATCAGCAAAAAGTGGTACTGGCGAAATGGCTGATGGCAAATCCTAAAGTATTAATTCTGGATAATCCTACTCAGGGTGTGGATGTAGGAGCAAAGGAAGATATCTATAATATCATCCTGGAACTTGCACAACAAGGGATTGCAGTTGTGATTCTTTCCAGTGAGGCTCAGGAGATCATCCGAATCTGCAGCAGGGCAGTGGTCATGTATCATGGTACGATCCAGGACGAGCTTCATGGAGATGAAATGAAAGAAGAAACCATTATGAGGCTTGCAACCGGCGGGCACAAATAATCAGGAGGGTAAGTAATGAACGGTAAAGAAAAACAAAATAAAAATGTCCTGAGCTGGCTGGTGGGTCAGTGGAAAAACAATTCTTTATTCAGTATTGGATTGGTATTGCTTTTTATGGTCATTCTTCAGACTCTGGCATTAAACTATTCTGCTTGCGGAAGCTTTGGTGAATGTGTAGAACTTTGGATCAGGAATTTTACAAATGTACTGAGAAATAATGCAGGTATTGGAATTATTTCTCTTGGTATGACATTTGTCATTATTTCCGGAGGTATTGATCTTGCGGTTGGATCTACACTTGTAGCAGTTGGTGCGGTTATGATGGTGCTTATGGATGCAAATACCATTGGAACACTTTCAAGATTTGGGATCACCGGAGTACCGGCATATCTGATTGCGATTGCAGTTGGGATTCTCATTGGTCTTGTACTGGGCGGATTTACAGGATCACTTGCATCATGGGGAATGATTCCGCCTTTTATTGTTACTTTAGGAACGCAGAAAATTTTTCGTTCTGTCACTCAGCATTTTATGCAGAGTGTGAATCCGAAGGTTCCTGCACCATTCTGTAAGCTGGCAAATGCAGAGATTGGAGGTTATATGATACTTCCAATCGTATATTGGATCATTACAGCAGTTATTCTTTATATTGTAGCACAGAAAACAGTATTTGGACGTCAGGTGTATGCAGTTGGAAGCAACGAACGTACTGCGCGGCTTTCTGGTGTGAATGTAAATAAAGTAAAATGCAAAGTTTATATTCTTATGGGATTTCTTGTAGCCTTAACGGCAACTCTTACGATCGCTCGTATCGGTTCTATGGATTATGCCAATGCGGGTGCCGGATATGAACTGGATGCTATCGCATCTGTAGTAGTGGGAGGTACAAGCTTTTCCGGAGGAAAAGGAAGTATTCAGGGAACAGTCATGGGTGTTATGACAATTGCGATCATGAATAATCTTTTGAATCTGTGGGGCGTTCCGCCATTTTTGCGGGAGGCATTTAAAGGAGCGATCATTATTATAGCAGTTCTGCTTCAGAAAAAAGAAAAAGCCTGATCAAAATCAGAATGCAGAGGGAGGTGCGTAATGAAAAAGTGGTGTTTAGGAATTGATATAGGCGGCACCTCAGTAAAATTTGGATTATTCGATATGGAAGGAATGCTTCTGAAAAAATGGAGCATTCCGACACGAATACAGGAAAATGGAAAAAATATTCTGGAAGACATTGCTGTTTCTCTGGAAAAGAATCTGAAGACATGGGGATTTGGATGGGAACAGATTGTCGGAGCGGGGATTGGTGTACCAGGTCTGGTAATGGAAGATGGGACTGTACTGCATGCAGAAAATTTGGGTTGGGACAGGAAAGCGGTTGCCAGAGATCTGAAAAATCTTACCGGAATCCAGATAAAAGCAGAAAATGATGCAAATCTGGCTGCTTTGGGAGAAATATGGAAAGGAAGCGGAAAAAATTGTCACAGCATGCTTTTTGTTACATTGGGAACAGGAATTGGATGCGGTATAGTGATCAATGATAAAATACTTTCCGGAGTATCGGGAGCAGCAGGAGAAATCGGTCATATGCATGTGGAAGATCATATGGCAAAACAATGCAACTGTGGAAAATATGGATGTCTGGAGCAGTTTGCTTCAGCTACGGGTATCTGCTGGCTGGGAAATCAAATTCTGGAAGATTCTTCAGAAGATTCCGTTCTGCGCGGACAGGAGCTGTCTGCACGTATCGTATTTGATGCAGTACGTAAACAGGATCCGCTGGCAATTCAGATTGCAGAAAAGTTTGGATATTATCTTGGAAAGGCATTGGCGGCAAGTGCCTGTATTATAAATCCTGAGAGAATTGTTATTGGTGGTGGTGTATCCCAGGCAGGAAATATTATTTTGGATTATGTTGAAAAATATTATCACAAATATGCCTATCCTCCATGTGAAAATATAGAATTCCGGCTGGCTTCGCTGGGAAGTGAGGCAGGGATTTATGGCGGAGCAAGATTAATATCTCAGGAAAAAAGCAAAGATGTAGAATAAGACAGAAACGGAAAGTTTATCTGCAGCGACAGGAGACAGACAGGTCAGAGGCATTGTGCCTTTGGAAGTCTGTCTCTTTTATTCACCAGGAAAGTAGTACATTCTGTACTAACTTTCCTGGTGAATAAAAAACATTCCGCGAGAATTCAGGGAGCTTGAAGCGGACTTGTCTGTTTTGTTATAACAACAGACAGGATTTTGTCGAAAGTTTTTTGAATAAAATAAAAAACAGGCTTGAAAGCTGGAACATACGTTTGTATAATAAAAACAGATAGAAAAAACACCCTGAAAACAGTGCTGGGACATAGGGAAACCAGAGAGGATGTATAGACTTGATACAGATACCTATGCTATAATGAGGCACGAATGCCATGAAAACATGGCTGCTGTGGCGGAGAGAACAGCGGCGAAATATATAGTAAATAAGAGGAGGAAGACTGCGGAATGACAGATCAGAGCAAGATTCGAAATTTCTGCATTATTGCACATATCGACCACGGTAAGTCCACACTGGCTGACCGTATTATTGAAAAAACAGGACTTCTGACCCAGAGGGAGATGCAGTCCCAGATCCTGGACAATATGGATTTGGAGCGTGAGCGCGGAATTACAATAAAATCTCAGGCGGTCCGAATTGTATATAGAGCAAAAGATGGGGAAGAATATATTTTTAACCTGATCGATACCCCGGGACATGTGGATTTTAACTATGAGGTGTCCAGAAGTCTTGCGGCCTGCGACGGTGCGATCCTTGTTGTAGATGCCGCTCAGGGAATAGAGGCCCAGACTCTGGCAAATGTATATCTGGCTCTGGAACATAATCTTGATGTGCTTCCTGTGATCAATAAGATCGACCTTCCAAGTGCGGAGCCGGATCGTGTAATCAATGAGATTGAGGATGTGATCGGACTGGAAGCACAGGATGCGCCGCAGATTTCAGCCAAGACAGGCTTGAATATTGAGGATGTGCTGGAACAGATCGTGGAGAAGATACCTGCTCCCAGCGGGGATCCGGATGCTCCGCTGAAGGCCCTGATCTTTGATTCCATTTATGATTCCTATAAAGGCGTTATTGTATTCTGCAGGTTGATGGACGGAAGGGTAAAAAAAGGAACTACTGTCAAGATGATGGCTACTGGCTTTACAGCAGAAGTAGTGGAAGTAGGGTATTTTGGCGCAGGACGTTTTATCCCCTGTGATGAGCTGAGCGCAGGTATGGTAGGATACTTTACTGCAAGTATCAAAAACGTCAGTGATACCCGTGTGGGTGATACCGTAACAGATGTGGCAAATCCATGTGCAGAAGCCCTTCCGGGTTATAAGAAAGTACAGCCTATGGTCTACTGCGGACTTTATCCGGCGGATGGAGCGAAATACGGAGATCTCCGTGACGCGCTGGAGAAACTTCAGCTGAATGATGCCTCTCTTTTTTATGAGCCGGAGACATCGATAGCCCTTGGATTTGGTTTTCGCTGTGGTTTTCTTGGACTCCTCCATCTGGAGATCATTCAGGAAAGACTGGAGAGAGAGTATAATCTTGATCTTGTAACAACAGCTCCGGGTGTTATTTATAAAGTATATAAAACAAATGGAGATATGATCGAGCTTACAAATCCGTCTAATCTGCCGGATCCTTCTGAAATCGAATATATGGAAGAGCCCATGGTCAATGCAGAGATCATGGTGACTACAGAGTTTATCGGTGCGATCATGGATCTCTGTCAGGAACGCCGCGGACAGTATATCGGTATGGATTATATGGAAGAAACCCGTGCTCTTCTGAAATATAAGCTTCCTCTTAATGAGATCATTTATGACTTTTTTGATGCCCTTAAATCACGTTCCAGGGGTTATGCTTCCCTGGATTATGATCTTTGCGGCTATGAACGCAGTGAACTTGTGAAACTGGATATCCTTGTAAACAAGGAAGAAGTAGATGCGCTTTCCTTTATTGTCCATGCAGACACTGCCTACGAGAGAGGACGGAAGATGTGCGAGAAGCTGAAGGAGGAAATCCCCAGACAGCTTTTTGAGATTCCTATTCAGGCAGCAGTGGGAAGCAAGATCATCGCCAGAGAGACTGTCAGAGCCATGCGCAAGGACGTACTTGCCAAGTGTTATGGCGGTGATATCAGCCGTAAGAAGAAACTTCTTGAAAAACAGAAGGAAGGTAAAAAACGTATGCGCCAGGTAGGAAACGTAGAGATTCCGCAGAAGGCGTTTATGAGCGTCCTTAAACTTGACGAAAAGTAAGCAGTCCCTGATGGATAAAGAGGGTAAAAAATGAGAAAAAATACAGCAAAAAAGATTACAGTCCTTTCTGTTCTGATACTTTGTACTTTTTTGTCCGGCTGCGGCTGTGGAAAGAAGAAAAAAGATCCGGCGGCAGAGCAGGTTCTGAAGATCAGCATCACACCGGAGCCTTCTCCTACACCAAAGCCGGAAGAAGTAAATCAGGATGCTGTAGTGACAAATGGAAATATCACTATGGTAAATGAATATCTGACAAAGCAGGGAAGTGCAGATGAGGAATAAAAAAAGCATTCCTTTGGAGTTGTATGTCCATATACCTTTTTGTGTGAGAAAATGTGAGTACTGCGATTTTCTTTCCGGACCGGCAGGAAAGGAGACACAGAAATCGTATGTGCGGGCTCTTTTAAAGGAAATACAGGGAAGTGCGGATGATCCTGACCGGGAAATTGTTTCGGTATTTATTGGAGGAGGAACGCCTTCTCTGCTGGATGCATCAGATATCAACGAGATCATGAAGATGCTGAAAGAGAAATTTGTTTTTTCTGATCGTGCAGAGGTTACGATTGAGGCGAATCCGGGAACACTGACATTGCAGAAGCTGAAGATTTACAGAGAATCCGGGATAAACAGGCTGAGTCTGGGACTTCAGTCTGCGGATAATGATGAACTTCGTATGTTGGGAAGAATCCATACCTTTGAGGGATTTCTGGAGAGTTATGAGCTTGCCCGTCAAGCGGGATTTGACAATATCAATATAGATCTCATGTTTGCAGTTCCCGGTCAGACCAGAAAAGGCTGGGAGTATAATCTCAGAACAGTGGCTGAATTGAAGCCGGAGCATATTTCTGCTTACAGTCTGATCGTAGAAGAAGGAACTCCTTTTGCAGAAAAAGATCTGGATCTTCCGGATGAGGACACAGAATATGAAATGTATGAGGATACGTCCAGGATCCTGCAGGAGTATGGATATGGTCAGTATGAGATATCGAATTATGCCAGAGATGGCTATGTATGCAGACATAATTCCGGTTACTGGAAACGGACAGAGTATCTGGGACTGGGGCTTGGAGCAGCCTCTCTGATGCCATGGAAAGGCAGCAGAGCCCTACTCCGATTTCATAATACAGAGAATATGCAGGAATATCTGCAGTGGAGCGGCTGTCCGGAAAAAATACGAAAAAACAAGACACTGCTGTCGGTGAAAGAACAGGAGGAGGAATTTATGTTCCTGGGACTTCGGATGACAGAAGGCATATCAGAAACCGGATTTTATAAAAATTTTGATGTTTCTATAGAAGAAGTCTATGGAGAAGTACTGGAAAAATACAGATCCATGGGATTTATGGAAAAAAATAAGGATTTCTGGCGATTTACCCGTCAGGGGATCCATGTGAGTAATCAGATCCTGGCAGATTTTCTGCAGGACTGATGTGATCCGATATACAGTAAAGAAAAATGGAGGGACAAATGGCTGAACACAACACTGGAAAAAAGTTTATCAAGATCCGTGGAGCAAATGTAAACAATCTGAAAAACTTTAGTGTAGATATTCCAAGGGATGAATTTGTGGTTCTTACAGGTGTCAGCGGATCAGGTAAGTCTTCTCTGGCATTTGACACAATCTATGCAGAGGGGCAGAGACGTTATATGGAATCTCTTTCTTCTTATGCAAGGCAGTTCCTTGGTCAGATGGAAAAACCAGATGTGGAGATGATTGAAGGACTTCCTCCTGCAATCTCCATCGATCAGAAATCTACCAATCGCAATCCTCGTTCTACCGTAGGCACGGTAACAGAAATTTATGATTATATGCGTTTGCTGTATGCCAGGATTGGAATCCCGCACTGTCCGAAATGTGGGAAGGAGATCAAAAAGCAGACCGTAGATCAGATGGTGGATCATATCATGTCTCTTCCGGAACGCACAAGGATACAGCTGCTTGCACCGGTGGTCAGAGGACGTAAAGGAACGCATGCGAAGCTTCTTGACCATGCAAAAAGAAGCGGATATGTCCGTGTGCAGATTGACGGAAGCCTGTATGAATTATCGGAAGAGATCAAACTGGATAAAAATATCAAACATAATATAGAAATCATTGTTGACCGTCTGGTGGTAAAACCGGGGATCGAGAAGAGACTGGCAGATTCTATTGAGACGGTCCTTGATCTTGCAGACGGTCTTTTGATGGTTGACACTATGGATGGAAATGTTCTGACTTTCAGCCAGAGTTTTTCCTGCCCGGACTGTCAGATCAGCATTGATGAGATCGAACCGAGAAGCTTTTCTTTTAATAATCCCTTTGGTGCCTGCCCGGATTGTTTTGGTCTGGGGTATAAAATGGAATTTGATGAGGATCTGATGATACCGGATAAATCCCTGAGCATCCAGCAGGGAGCGATTGCAGTGATGGGATGGCAGTCCTGCACAGACAAGGGAAGTTTTACCAGAGCGATCCTGGACGCGCTGGCAAAAGAATATGAGTTTAGCCTGGACACTCCTTTTCAGGATTATCCGCAGAAGATCAAGGACGTGCTGCTACATGGTACAGACGGCCATTCTGTAAAGGTTTATTATAAAGGGCAGAGAGGCGAGGGCGTATATGACGTGGCGTTTCCGGGCCTGATCAAAAATGTGGAACAGAGATATCGGGAAACCGGATCTGATGCCATGAAACAGGAATATGAATCTTTTATGCGGATTACACCCTGTAAAACATGTAAGGGGCAGCGTCTGAAAAAGGAAGCACTGGCAGTTACTGTTGGTGATAAGAATATTTATGAGCTGACAGCTCTTTCCATAGAAAATCTGAAAAAATTTCTTGAAGAACTGAAACTGACAGAGCAGCAGGAACTGATCGGCAGACAGATCCTGAAGGAGATTCGTGCCAGGGTAGGATTTCTTGCGGAGGTAGGACTGGATTATCTTTCTCTTGGAAGGGCAACTTCCACACTTTCCGGCGGAGAGGCTCAGAGGATCCGTCTTGCAACGCAAATTGGCTCCGGTCTGGTTGGAGTAGCCTATATCCTGGATGAACCAAGTATCGGACTTCATCAGAGAGATAATGATAAACTGCTGAAAGCGCTGATGCGTCTGAGGGATCTTGGAAACAGTCTTATTGTTGTGGAACATGATGAAGATACCATGCGTGCGGCAGATTGTGTGGTGGATATCGGACCGGGAGCCGGGGAACACGGTGGAAAACTTGTCGCCATGGGAACGGCAGAGGATCTGATGAAAAATGAAGCGTCCATTACAGGCGCCTATCTCAGCGGCAAATGCAGCCTTCCTGTACCATCAGAGAGAAAGAAGCCTTCGGGCTGGCTGAAGATCCGCGGCGCCTCAGAAAATAACCTGAAGAATGTAAATGTGGATATCCCGCTGGGGATTATGACCTGTATTACAGGTGTCAGCGGATCAGGAAAAAGTTCTCTTATCAATGAAGTGCTTTATAAAACACTGGCAAGGGATCTTAACCGTGCAAGGATCATTCCGGGAAAACATAAAGAGATACTGGGGATGGATGCACTGGATAAAGTAATCAGCATTGACCAGTCACCAATAGGCAGGACGCCCAGATCAAACCCTGCCACATATACAGGTGTTTTTGATCAGATAAGAGATCTCTTTGCATCTACTGCAGATGCAAAGGCCCGGGGATATAAAAAAGGCCGGTTCAGTTTTAATGTAAAAGGCGGAAGATGTGAGGCATGCAGCGGCGACGGTATCATTAAGATTGAAATGCATTTTTTGTCGGACGTTTATGTTCCCTGTGAAGTATGTAAGGGAAAACGCTATAATCGTGAAACCCTTGAGGTAAAATATAAGGATAAGAATATTTATGATGTTCTGAATATGACAGTGGAAGAAGCGCTTACATTTTTTGAAAATATTCCTTCTATCCGCAGAAAGATCCAGACACTTTATGATGTGGGACTTTCCTATATCCGTCTGGGACAGCCTTCCACAGAACTTTCCGGCGGAGAAGCACAGCGTATCAAGCTTGCCTCAGAGCTGAGCCGGAGAAGCACCGGAAAGACTATTTATATTCTGGATGAACCTACAACCGGTCTTCATTTTGCAGATGTCCATAAACTGGTGGATATCCTGAAACGGCTGGCAGAAGGCGGTAATACCGTGGTTGTGATCGAGCATAACCTTGATGTGATAAAAGCAGCAGATTATATCATAGATATGGGACCGGAAGGAGGAGACAGAGGAGGCACTGTCATCGCCAGAGGAACGCCGGAGGAGATTGCAAAAGTACCGGAATCTTATACCGGTCAGTATGTGGCAAAATATTTGAAATAATAGAAATAATATGAAAATATATTTTTCTGCAGATATCAGGATTTCAGAAAATGGTCGGAAAGGAGGGCATTATGCCTGCAAGTGATATTGGTATCGATCTGGGGACAAAGAACTGTCTGGTCTATTCTACAGGAAAGGGACTTGTACTTCAGGAACCTTCTATAGTTGTATATGATAAGGATACAGAAAAGATCAGAGCCATAGGTGAGGAGGCACGCCAGATGGCTGGTCATGTTACTTCCAATATGGAAGTGATCCGTCCGATCCGCCAGGGCGTGATCGTTGACTTTAATGTTACAGAAAAAATGCTGAAGTATTTTATCACCAAAGCGATGGGAAGCAGAGCTTTTCGAAAACCTCGCATCAGCATCTGTGTTCCAAGCGGGATCACAGAAATTGAGAGAAAAGCAGTAGAAGAGGTTACTTATCAGGCAGGTGCCCGTCAGGTATTCCTTGTGGAAGAGCCCATTGCAGGAGCAATCGGTTCCGGCGTGGATGTGACAAAGCCTTTTGGAAATCTGATCGTGGATATTGGAGGCGGTACAACAGATGTGGCAGTGATCTCTCTTGGAGGTGTTGTTGTTTCTGCTTCCGTAAAAGTAGCAGGAGATGCCTTTGATCAGGCAATTCTGGAGTATGTCCGAAAGACACACAGTCTTTTTATTGGCGAGGATATGGCGGAAGAGATCAAGATCAAGATCGGAACAGCTGTGGAGGAAGCCAATCCTCAGGTGCTGGAGGTAAAAGGCAGAAATATCATGACCGGGCTTCCGAAGCAGATCAAACTGACTTCTGAGGAGGTACGAGCAGCACTCAGAGATGCAACCGGGCAGATTGTGGAAACAGTACATGGAGTTCTGGAAAAAACACCTCCGGAACTGGCCGCTGATATTGTGGACAGAGGAATCGTCCTGACCGGAGGCGGTGCTCTTCTGAAAGGCATGGACGTATTGATAGAACAAAAAACAGGCGTAAATACACTGACCGTACAGAATGCTATGAATGTAGTTGCAGTGGGTACAGGAAAATATGCCGAGATCATGGCAAGAATGGATGAGTAGTGATATGAGTGAATGTGTGACCGGATACATTGACCATGTTATCTTCAGAAATGAAGACAATGGATATACGGTCTTTGTGATGAAAGGAGTGGAAGGTCAGGAGGAACTGACCTGTGTGGGAAACTTTCCGGTGATCAGCCAGGGAGCCACCATAGAAGCATCGGGAAGCTATATCAACCACCATGTTTACGGGAAACAGTTCCAGATCACTTCCTTTGTAGAAAAAATGCCGGAGGATGCGCTGGCAATGGAGAGATATCTGGGCTCCGGCGCCATCAAAGGCATCGGGGCAGCTCTTGCTGCCAGGATCGTCCGTCATTTTGGAGAAGATACGCTGAGGATCGTCGAGGAGGAACCGGAACGACTGGCTGAGGTAAAAGGGATCAGTGAAAAAAAAGCCCGGGAGATCGCTGCACAGACATCTGAAAAGGCAGATATGCGCAAAGCGATGATGTTCCTGCAGAAATATGGGATCTCACTGAATCTGGGAGCCAAGATTTACCAGAAATATGGGGACTCTGTATACAGTGTCCTTCAGGAGAATCCATATCGTCTGGCAGATGATATCAGTGGAGTGGGATTTAAGATCGCAGATGAGATCGCAGGAAGGATAGGTATCCATACAGATTCAGATTACAGGATCCGAAGCGGGATGATGTATACTCTTTTACAGGCATCAGGGGAAGGACATGTATATCTTCCACAGGAAGAATTGTTTGGACGGGCATCAGTACTTCTGGGGATAGATCCTTCTTATATGGAAAAGCATCTGATGGATCTTGCCATGGAGAGAAAAGTCGTCCTGAAAGAAAACGGGGATTCTGTGCTGGTGTATCCCAGCCGTTTTTATTATCTGGAACTGAATACCGCCAGAATGCTGAAAGAACTGAATATTCTCTGTCCGGAGGATGAAGGGTTTGTCCAGAGGCGGATCAGACAGATTGAAAAGGAAACCGGGACGATCCTGGACGAGATGCAGAAAAAGGCAGTGACCGAGGCGGCCAGCCACGGTCTGTTTATTTTAACGGGAGGTCCGGGAACCGGAAAGACTACGACGATCAATGCCATTATCCGTTTTTTTGAAGGAGAAGGTGTTGAACTTCGCCTGGCAGCGCCCACAGGCCGTGCGGCCAAGAGAATGACGGAGGCTACCGGATATGAAGCACAGACGATCCACAGGCTTCTGGAGCTGAACGGACTTCCGGAGGAAGAAAGGGAAGGGCAGGCAGTTCATTTTGAAAGAAATGCAGAAAATCCTCTTGATGCAGATGTGATCATCATAGACGAAATGTCCATGGTAGATATCCATTTAATGCATTCGCTCCTTCTTGCAGTGACAGCAGGCACAAGACTGATCCTGGTAGGAGATGAGAATCAGCTGCCCAGTGTAGGGCCTGGAAATGTTCTGCGTGATATCATCTGTAGCGGAGAGTTTTCGGTTGTGGAACTGAAGAAGATTTTTCGTCAGGCGTCGGAAAGTGATATCGTGGTCAATGCACATAAGATCAACAGAGGAGAACAGGTCACTCTCAGTAATAAAAGCAGAGATTTCTTTTTTCTGAAAAGACAGGATGCAGATATCATCATCCGGGTAGTAATCGCATTGATCCAGGAAAAACTGCCCAGATATGTGGAGGCGAAACCTTTTGATATCCAGGTGCTGACACCTATGAGAAAAGGGCTTCTTGGGGTGGAACGTCTGAATCAGATCCTGCAGCGTTATCTGAATCCTCCGGATCCCTCTAAAAAGGAAAAAGAACTGGGACAGGGACTTTTCCGGGAGGGAGACAAGGTGATGCAGATACGGAATAACTACCAGCTTGAATGGGAAGTCAGGGGCAGATACGGAATCCCGGTTGACAAGGGTGTAGGTGTTTTTAACGGAGATACCGGTATACTGAAAACCATTAATGAGTTTTCGGAGACGGCGGAAGTGGAATTTGAGGATGGACGCTGTGCAGAATATTCTTTTAAACAACTGGAGGAACTGGAGCTTGCCTATGCGGTGACCATACATAAATCCCAGGGATCTGAATACCCGGCAGTGGTGATTCCTCTTTTGTCCGGACCAAGGATGCTTTTGAACAGAAATCTGCTTTATACCGCAGTTACCAGAGCGCGGAAATGTGTGACACTGGTAGGAAGCGAGGAGACATTCCGTGAAATGATCAATAATGAAAAGCAGCAGAGACGCTATAGTTCTCTTGACATACGTCTGAAAGAAGAACTGTAGAATCCTTTTTCATCGGGGAGAAAGGAAGTTTAGTGAAAAAGATCATCCATACTTTTTTGAATATTTTGTATCCCAGACACTGTCCGGTCTGCCACAGGATCCTGAAAGATCAGGAAAGCCTTGTATGTCCGGAATGTGAGGATGGATTCAGCCGGGTAGGCAGTCATTATTGTCTGAAATGCGGAAAGCCGGTAAAACCCCAGGAGGAATACTGTACGGAGTGCCGGGGGCGTAAACGGACCTTTGACAGAAACAGGTCGGTATTTCTTTATGATGGAAAACTACGGCAGTCTCTGGTAAGATATAAATATTATGGAGCCAGAGAATATGGAGATTTTTATGGAGTATCTGTCTGCAGATATGCAGGTGATGAGATACGCAGATGGAATCCGGATGTGATAGTTCCGATCCCTCTTACCGCCGCAAAGCAGAGAATGAGAGGATTTAACCAGGCAGGATATATGGCAGAACGGATAGGAGAAAAGCTTGAGATACCGGTAGCCCATGATCTTTTGAAAAAGATCCATGAAACCAGATCGCAGAAAAAACTGAATGCGGTGCAGCGAAAACAGAATCTGAAGGATGCTTTTTGTGTAAAAGAGGACCTGCGGGGATTTACTGTGGTTGTAGTGGATGATGTGTATACTACAGGAAGCACAATGGAAGCAGCCGCTTCATGCCTGAAGGCGGCGGGAGCAGAAAAAGTGTATTGTATTACACTATGTACGGGGCAGGGATGAGAAAAACCATAAAAATACTTTTCATGCATAGTGATATATGATACAATTAAAGTACTATGAATACCTGTGTCTGTTTGTGAGAAACAGATCATAGAGGAGATTTCAGACGATTTGTCTGTAAATGTATATTTGATTGAGGAGCAGATTATGATCAATGAGGAAAAGGTAAAGATAATGACAAAGATCGCCATGTATGAGCAGGGCAAAGGAAGGAAATATCTTCCGGTCAGCAAATATTACAGGAGCGATTACATCGGACTTGCACTGATCAAGAATTTCTTTCTTGTAACCATTGGATATATCATGGCTGTTGCAGCTGTGGCCGTTTATTTTGGTGAGTATCTGATGGAGAATCTTCATAAGATGGATCTGGTCTCTTTGGGGATCTACATAATCGTCGGTTATGTGGCAGCACTTGTAGGATATTCTGTCCTGACATATATACAGTATTCTGTGAAATACTATAAGGCGAAAAAAAGTGTAAAAGAATATTACACACAGCTTACAGAATTAAGTAAGATCTATACACGGGAAGAAAAAAGAAGCGCTGGCAGAGGAACAGCAGGAGGGAATCGGAAATGACAGCATTATTGGAATTTAAACAGAAGATCAAAAGTCTGTATTCAAAATATGAAATGTATCTGCAGCCGCTGATAAAATTTGTTCTGGCGCTTGTATATTTTATCTGGATCAACTCAAATATGGGATATATGACAGTTCTGGACAATATTTTTGTTGTCCTGATCCTGGCATTGATATGCTCCATACTTCCATCAGCAATGATGATATTTACCGGCTATGGCCTGATGGTGGCTCACAGTTATGTATTGGGCATCGATGTGGCCGCGTTTATGCTGGTTCTGATCCTGTTCATGCTGATCATGTTTCTCAGGTTCAGTTCCGGACAGAATATTGTTCTGGTTCTGACACCTATGGCGTGTGCATTTGATCTTCCGGTACTTCTTCCTATTGGATGCGGACTGCTTGGAAACGCTCTTTCCGCTCTTCCGGCAGCAGGCGGAGTGATCATTTATTATTTCATAAGATTTATCAGAACACAGTCTCAGATCCTTCAGAGTGCAGATACGCAGATTCTTGACAGAATCACTATTCTGGCAGACGGTCTGATGAAAAATGGTGAAATGTGGCTTACTCTGGTTGCTTTTGTTGCAGTTATCCTGGCGGTAAACCTGATCAGAACAAGAACTTTTGATTATGCATGGCATACGGCTATCGTAGCAGGCGGAGTTATTTATGTTGTACTCATGCTTGCAGGAAGCAGCATGATGGGTGTTTCTATTTCTGTAGTGCCTATGATCATTTTTGCAGTTGTAGCGGTGCTGATAGGACTTGTTTTGGAATTTTTTGTATATGGCGGAGATTATACCCGTACAGAAAGACTTGAATATGAGGACGATGAGTATTATTATTATGTGAAAGCAGTTCCCAAGGCTCTTGTGACAACATCTGAAAGAAGTATCAAGAAGATCAATGCAGAACCTGCAAGGGAAGAGAGAAAACAGTCGGAACGAGTGGTAAAATATAATGAACCGCTTTTCCAGGGGGAGGAACCTCCCAGAAAGAGAAAAAAAGAAAGTCCGGTACAGGATGAGGAAACAGTGATACGGAAACCCATTGTAGATGATGTGGATTTTGAGAAAAAACTGGAGGAATCACTGAAAGATCTGTAACAGGATCGATCTGCTGACTGAGGACGCATCGGATAGAAAGGAGAGGCTATGCAGAACATCATAAGCATATTGGACGGACATCTTTCCCGTATCAATATGCCCAGTGTCAATATCATTGATGTAATAGAGATTCTTTTGATCTCTGTCTTTGTATACCAGTTTATGGTGTGGATTAAGTATACCCGTGCCTATACCCTCCTGAAGGGTCTTCTGGTTATTGGCGCTTTTCTGTTTATTGCCTATATTTTTAAGATGAATACGATCCTCTGGATCGTATCGAAACTGGCCAGTGCCTTGATCACAGCAGTTATCGTCATTTTTCAGCCTGAGCTTCGCAAGGTGGTGGAACAGCTTGGACAAAAACGTATTATGGCTTCCATTATCCCTTTTGATGTAGGGAAGGAAGTCCAGGAGCGTTTTAACGACAGGACGATCAATGAACTGATCAAGGCCTGTTATGATATGGGAGAAGCAAGAACAGGAGCACTTATCGTCATTGAACAGACAAATCACCTGGATGAATTTGTTCGTACGGGCATTACTGTGGACGCAGTTCTTTCCAGCCAGCTTCTGATCAATATCTTCGAGCATAACACACCTCTTCATGACGGTGCGGTGGTTATGAGAGGAAACAGGATCGTTGCCGCTACCTGCTATCTTCCGTTGTCAGATAATATGGAACTGAGCAAACAGCTGGGTACCAGACATCGTGCAGGCGTAGGCATCAGTGAGGTATCGGATTCAGTGACGATCATTGTTTCAGAAGAGACAGGACAGGTTTCTGTAGCTCAGAATGGAGTACTGGTGCGGAACATTACGTCTGCCCAGCTTAGAGATATCCTTAAGAAGGCACAAAATAAAACCATTATTGACAATAATCGACTGAGACAGTTTTTTAAGGGGAGGTCAAAGCATGAAGGAAAAACTGACAAATAATCTCTCTCTGAAGATTCTCTCTCTGATCGTGGC
>USDN01000045.1 GCA_900553515.1 uncultured Blautia sp.
TTTTGACTGTTATTAGTCTACACCATCGGTTTTCTTAAGTCCAGCTAACCCCTGAGCAGTAACTCTTTTTATTAATAATTAACAAATTTTGCAAAAATAGGGTTGTATTTTTTCTACAAATGCACTATAATTGAAACATATTAATTAAGCATTTTGTTAGAAATTAATATTATATTGTGTCTAAGGAGGAAAACAGGATGGTTGAACTGATCGTAGGAAAGAAAGGCAAGGGCAAAACAAAAGTACTGTTAGACAAAGTGAACGGCGCAATTAAAGACGCAAATGGCAGCATTGTTTACTTAGACAAAAGCACGAAACATATGTATGAACTGAATAATAAGGTTCGTCTTATTGATGTTTCTGTATATCCTATTAAAAATGCGGATGAGTTTGTTGGATTTGTTTGTGGTATCATTTCTCAGGATCACGACCTTGAGCAGATTTATCTGGACAGCTTCCTGACTACAGCGAAACTGGAAGGACTGGATGCAACTGCTACACTGGAACAGCTGGAAGAGATTGGAGAGAAATTTGGTATTTCCTTTATCATCAGTATGTCTCTTGACAAAGAAGAAGTTCCGGCAGAGTTCCAGGATAAGATCGGAACTGCATTATAATCCGGGGATAAAGCAGACAACTACATAAAGAAAAAGCAGGGGACTTTGTAAATATACAGAGTCCCTTATTTATGTAATACGAAAGCAGTACAAAAGGAGCAGATCAGAATATGACCAGAGAACAATTTTATACACAGCTGAAAGATAGCTTTCAAGACCTGTTATATGCAAATAAAATAGAAAATGATCTCCTTTCTGTTTCCTGCCGTGCCCTGACGCCGGAGGAAGCCATCGGCAACACAGTACGACAGGATTTTCCTATTCTGACAGGAAAGGATATTATGATCCAGGCGGAATACAAAGGTACAAAAGGACAGGCATTTACCTCAGCGCCTGCTGTATATAACGGAACTCTAAAGGATATCCTTAACATGGATATCCTGCATAACGCTCATGAACGGAGTATTTTTGTTGCTTCCATAAATGCCGTAATGGCTTTTCTTGGGCAATGTACCGGAACTGTCCATTGCCGTAAAGATGGGCCAGAAGCCTGTGCACAGGATATGCAGAATTATCTGGAATGTCATTATCCGGATATAAAAAGAATAGCCCTGATAGGCTATCAGCCGGCTCTTTTGGAAATGCTGTCCACAAGCAGCTATGAAGTACGTGTGCTGGATCTGAATCCGAATAATATCGGGCAGATACGCTACGGGATCTGTGTAGAGGATGGTGAGCTGGCAAAAGACGAAATAAAGAATCACTATGCCCAGCTGATCCTCTGTACAGGAAGTACCATCTGCAACGGCTCTATTGTAGATTATCTGGATCTGAAACAGGATGTTCTGTTTTTCGGTACAAGCGCAGCCGGGGCTGCGGCTCTTCTTGGTTTGAAAAGAGTCTGTTTTGCCGAAAAATATATTGATACTATGCAGGATTTGTGATATATATGACATTATAAAGTTGCTAATGTCTATAAAAAGAAAGAATCATAAGTTTATGAGATATTTTATTTATTCGTTAAGAGATTTTTTTACAAATACTAAAAATTTATTTTATATAGGATTACTCATACTCTTTTTTATGCTCTTAAACTTGATTGTTTTTATAATTATCCCCTTTTACTGGAAAAAAGCATTTCTAAAAAAATATCAACTTGATTTTTTACCAGACAAAATTAAAGTAACAAAACAATCAAAAAATACCAATGTTGCATATTATACAATAGAATTTCCAAAATGGAAAAAATCTAAAAAAGATGGAACTCGAGATTTAAGAGTCACTAAAAATTCTATTATTTATGGTAAATGTAATCTATATATTGGAAAATATATACTCATTACCGAAAATCCTCTCATTTTAATAGACTATGTCTATTATTTGCGAACTTTAGGTTTAAACATTTCTTTAAATAAATACGAAAAAGAAAAACAGAAGCATATTATTTTGCAAAAGAAATATCAAAATACACTATATAAAATAGAGGAACTTATAGAAGTATTTTCAAGTAATCCTTATGCTTTTGAAAAGTATTGCGCTTCCCTCTATCGTAAAATGGGAATACAGGCAACAACTACTTCTGCATCAAATGATGGAGGGTATGATATTATTTTAAAATATCCAAATAAAACTACTGCTATTGTTGAGTGTAAATGTTTTAATCGAAATCATTCTGTTGGCAGACCTCTAATTCAAAAACTCGTCGGAGCAAATCAGGTTGTTCATGCAGATAACATGATTTTTATTACTACCAGTTCTTTTTCTGAAGGAGCAATTCTTTATGCAGAACAATGTAATGTTTCTTTAATTGATGGAATAACGCTAATAAAAATGGTTCAAAAATATGTAAAACCAGATTACAGAAAAATTTATACTACACTTGAAGAGTGTAGCCTAGATAAAACAGATTTGAGAAGATATATACCAAATGATATTCTTCAGTTTTTAGAACCAAAATAATTAAATATTTTCAAAAATTATAGTATCTTTTTACAGACATTTATAAGAAGACAAAAACAGGAGGAAATGCACATGTATCAGTTATGGGAGGCATTAAAAACAGCAAAAAATTACAGATGGGTAGAATTATCTCATTCCATGAATAACGACAGTCCTTACTGGGCCGGCATTCCGGAAGGAACAGTAGAACTGGCAAAAATGTGCTTTGACTGGGGAAATCCTATGCTGGAGTGTCTGATCCAGACATTTAAGTTTCCGGGACAGTTTGGAACCCATATTGATTTTCCGGGACATTTTATAAAGGGCAGGGAGCTTTCAGAGAAATATGATGTACATGATCTGATCTTTCCATTATGTGTCATTGATGTAACCGAAAAAGTAAAAGAAAATCCCAGATATGCAGCTACCGTGGAAGATATAAAGAAATACGAACAAACATATGGAGACATACCCGACGGCGCACTGGTCGCCCTCAGAACGGACTGGTACAAAAACTGGCCGGATATGGACGCATTATCCGGAACCGGAGAGGATGGCAGCGAAAACTTTCCCGGTTGGTCCATGGAAGCTTTGAAATACATATATGAGGTAAGAAATGCAGCAGCGAACGGACATGAAACTCTGGATACTGATTCTTCGGCTGTTGCAGAAAAAGCAGGGGATCTGATCTGTGAAAGATATGTTCTGAACCAGGGCAAGCTGCAGGTGGAGCTTCTGAAAAATCTCGATCAGGTATCTCCGGCAGGTGCTGTTATAATCGTTGCCTATCCGCGGATTGAGGGAGCTACCGGACTTCCGGCCAGGGTATGGGCAATTACAGAATAATAAAACATTGTATTGAAATATATGCATAATAGTAGTATAATTATGCCAGATAAATAATATGCAAAATAGGATTTCATGCGTCAAGTGTTCCGTGGATGGGGAGTTGCCACAGAAACGAAAAGCTCGTCTTACGATATGAATTCCGCACCCGTTGCAACATACAGATGACAAACATCTCGATTGTGAAGGGATATTAGAATTATTATTTATTCCAGATGCTCATTCACATCGGGATGTTTTTTGTGTACCTGAATTTATTTCCATGCATTTCTTTGCATCATAAATCCATACCAGAATACTCGCATCCCGAAATATTTTTAAGGAGGTAACTGAGTATGATGGATCATGAAAAAATCAAACAGGGGGTTCGCCTGATGCTGGAAGGTATCGGTGAAGACATCAGCCGGGAAGGTCTTCTGGAAACTCCAGATCGGATCGCACGTATGTGTGAACAGATCTACGGAGGGCTTTATGAGGATCCCGCTGCCCATCTGAACAAACAATTCCAGGCGATTAATAATAACATCGTCATTGAAAAAGACATCACCTTTTATTCTGTCTGTGAACATCATCTGCTCCCCTTCTATGGAAAGGCACATGTAGCCTATATTCCGGACAGCAAAGTAGCCGGTCTCAGCAAGCTTGCCCGAACGGTAGAGGTTTTTGCCAGAAGACCGCAGATCCAGGAAAATATGACAGCCCAGATCGCAGATGCGCTGGAAAAACATCTGAAACCAAAGGGTGTTATGGTTATGATCGAAGCCGAGCATATGTGTATGACCATGCGCGGAGTACAGAAGCCCGGAAGCAAAACAGTAACCACCATAGTAAGAGGCGTTTTTGCAGAAGATCTTTCTTTACAGCAGACATTTCTGCAGATGGTGAAATAGGCTATGGAACGGATACGAAAAATACAGGAACATCCTTTGTTTCAGGAGCTTGTTAAAAAACTTCAGACGGCAGAGAAGGACAGACAATTTTGCCGACATACCATGGAGCATTTTCTTGATGTAGCCAGACTGATGTATATCTACAGCCTGGAAGATGGCACTGCCATTGAAAAAGATATCATTTATGCGGCAGCGCTCCTTCATGATCTTGGACGATATGAGCAGCTGATCCATGGCACTCCCCATGATATCGCCAGTGCCAGGACAGCTGAATGTATTATGAAAGACTGTGATTTTCAAGCGGAAGAGATTGACGCGGTAAAAGAAGCAATCCTTGGTCACCGGAATGCCGCAAGCCTTTCCAGTGATTATCCTCTCACTGCATATCTGTACCGGGCAGACAAAAAATCACGAAACTGCTTTGCCTGTCCGTCAGAACCGGAGTGTAACTGGCCGGAGGAAAAGAAGAACCTGTGGATAGAATACTGAATATAAAGGAGAAATCGCATGAAGATCGGTAACAGAGAATTTGACGTAAAAAACAAAACCTATATTATGGGAATCCTGAACGTAACACCGGATTCCTTTTCAGACGGAGGGAAGTATAACCACCTGGATGCAGCGCTTTTTCATGCAGAAGAAATGCTTCGCGACGGTGCGGATATCATTGATATCGGAGGAGAATCCACCCGTCCGGGGCATACAGTGATTACAGATCAGGAAGAGATTTCCCGCGTAGTACCTGTGATCGAAGCTGTAAAAAGCCGTTTCGACGTACCAGTTTCCATTGATACTTATAAAGGAGCAGTAGCAGAGGCAGCCTTAAAAGCAGGCGCAGATCTGGTCAATGACATCTGGGGATTTAAACACGAAAAAAAAGTGGCAGACCTGACTGCACAGTACAAAGCCGCCTGCTGTCTGATGCATAACCGTCATGAGGCTGTCTATGATAGTTTTCTCAGTGATCTGGTAAAGGATATGGAAGAATGTGTAGAGATTGCAAGAAAAGCCGGTATTTCCGATGACAAGATCATTCTGGATCCAGGCGTAGGCTTTGGAAAAACCTATGAGATGAATCTGGAAGCGATCCACCATGTGGACGTACTGCATCAGCTGGGATTTCCAATCCTTCTTGGTACGTCACGAAAGTCTGTGATCGGACTTACTCTGGATCTGCCTGCTGACCAGCGCGTAGAAGGAACCGTAGCTACTACAGTCATTGGAGTTATGAAAGGCTGCGCCTTTGTTCGTGTTCATGACATTAAAGAAAATAAGCGGGCAATACAGATGACTGAAGCAATTTTAGGGAGATAATGATGGATAAGATCACAATTGATAAACTGGAAGTATTTGCCAGTCATGGCGTTTACCCGGAAGAAAACGTACTGGGTCAGAAATTTATTATTTCTGTTATTCTCTATACAAGCACCAGAAAAGCCGGTGTCACAGATGAGCTTTCTTTCTCCGTCAATTATGGAGAAGTCAGTCATTTTATCCGGAAATATATGACAGAGCATACCTGGAAGCTGTTGGAATGTGCTGCAGAACACCTTGCCCAGGCAATTCTTCTGGAATATCCTCTGGTAAAAAAACTGGACCTGGAGATCCAGAAGCCATGGGCGCCAATAGGTCTTCCTTTAAATACAGTTTCCGTGAAGATCACCAGAAGCTGGCATACAGCATATATTGCCCTGGGTTCTAATATGGGTGACAAAAAAGCCTACCTGGATATGGCAGTAAAACGATTAAATGAAAGGAAAGACTGCCAGGTTAAAAAAGTTTCCGATTACCTGGTGACAGCGCCTTATGGAGTGACCGATCAGGATGATTTCCTTAACGGGGCACTGGAACTTCAGACAATGCTGGATCCGGAAGAGCTTCTTCTGGCTCTCCACCAGATCGAACAGGAGGCGAACCGTGTCCGAAAGATCCACTGGGGTCCCCGGACACTGGATCTGGATATTCTTCTGTACGATGATCTTATTCTGGATACCCCGGATCTTCATATCCCTCATATTGAAATGCATCTGAGAGATTTTGTGCTTATTCCAATGGAACAGATTGCCCCATGGAAACGTCATCCACTAACCGGAAAAACAATAGAAGAAATGCTACGGGATTTAGGCGGAAGAAAAGAATCCTAAGATAAAATTTCTGTAAAACAGAAGGAAAGAGACAAACACAATGAAAAAGAAAAATAAATGGCAGATTGCGGCAACTACAATCATCATTTCTGCCGGTATCCTTACGGCAGGCTATCTGTACTGGTGTGATTCATTAAAAGATCAGGTGATATGGACAGATATAAATATAAATGGCATATCCCTTAAAGGAAAATCAAAAAAAGAAGCCGAAAATGCGATACAGAATCAATTTAAAAAGGAGTATCAGACTGCGGCTGTCGATATCACACTTGCAGGAAAAACCTATACGGCAAAAATATTTCCTCTGCTTTCCTTAGATGCTTCTGAGGAAATCCGAAATGCCTATCAGCCCGGTCATGGAAAATGGTATGTCAGAGGTATAGACTGGCTTAAAATCCAAAAACAGGAACTTATTTCAACAGAGATTCTTCCAGAAATTACTTATCCGGAAAAGCTCAGAAAAATTCTGGAGGAAACCGGGATTGATAAGCTCAATACTATGACAGAAACCACATGGGATCGTGAAAAAACTTCTCTTACTATCCACAAAGGAAAAACCGGGGTTAAGGCAGATATGGAAGAACTGGAAAAAAAGATTCTGGAAACTCTTTTCCAACATGAATACGAGATAAATCTGGAGTGTCCGGAAATTCGTATATCTCCAAAGGAAATCATACTGCAGCCTTTTTATAATCAGATCCATGTAGAAATGAGTAATGCATTTCTTGATAAAAATAACACTTTTGCTATAGTACCATCTGTACAGGGCGTCTCTTTTGATGTAAAGAAAGCTGAAAAACAGCTGGAAGAAACAGAAGAGGGAACTGATCTTAAAATTGACTTTACGATCACAGAACCAGAGCTTTCTACAGAAGAACTGAAATCCATGCTTTATCGGGATATATTAGGAGAATATACAACCTATGGAGGAGGTTCCGGCAGCCGTGTAACAAATATCCAGCTGGCCTGTGAACACTGCAATGACAGGATCCTGAATCCAGGTGAAACCTTTTCTTATAATGAAACCGTAGGGGAGCGTACTTCTGAAAGGGGCTTTCAGTCGGCTCCGGTTATTGCCAATGGGCAGTTGGTACCGGGAATAGGCGGCGGTATCTGCCAGGTTTCCACTACGCTTTATGCTGCCTGCCTGAACGCAGGGCTTGAAATTGTGGAGCGGCATCCTCATTCCAAACCGGTTGCCTATGTGCCTCATGGCATGGATGCTGCCGTATCCTGGGGAACATTGGATTATCAGTTCAGGAACAATACCGATTATCCTGTAAAAATCAAAACATTTTATGAAAACGGCGCAATTACCGCACAGATTCTGGGTACTTATAATAAGTCTGCCATCTGAAGAACATTTTTGATCCAGCTATACACAATAAGTGAGGGAGAATTGTAACTGTTTAGATTAAAGGAGGACATCAGTCCTCCCTTAATTTTACTGCTGTAGCCGCCTGACGCCGTCTGGCATCGTCCAGGGCCGCATAATGCTTTTTGGTAGTATTTACATCCCTGTGCCCCAGAACATCCGCTACAAGGTAAATATCGCCGGTTTCCTGATAAAGAGCAGTGCCGTATGTACTGCGGAGCTTATGAGGGGTGATCTTTTTTGTCGTCGTAATTTCTCTGGCATATTTTTTGACCAGGTTTTCAATGGCCTGAACCCCGATACGTTTTTTTTGAGCAGAATAGAAGAGTGCATGTTCATGGCCGGAGAGAGGAGTGATGTTTTCTCTGACTTCCAGATAATTCCTCAGAGCCTTTTCTACCTCAGGACCAAAATAAACAACCATTTCATTTCCACCTTTTCGGGTAACTTTGATTCCATTATTTTTAAAATCTACATCCTCAATATCAAGACCTACACATTCTGAAACACGGATTCCTGTACCAAGAAGCAATGTTACAATAGCAAGATCCCTTTCTTTATTCTTTTCCCAGAACACACGTTTTTGTCCGGTAAGCGTATCTCCACAATGCTCAATATGATCCAGAAGAAGAGCCACCTCGTCAGCATCCAGACGTATGATGCTTTTTTCATGGATCTTAGGCACATCTACAAGCACAGCAGGATTGGTTTCGATCATTTCTCTTTTATAATAATAGGCATAAAAGCTTCGTAAAGCAGAGATTTTGCGTTTCAGACCAAGTTCTCCATTAGTTTCCAGTTTATCAGCATTCCGGTTCTGATAAACCTTCAGATATTCCTGATATTCCTCAATATCCACAGCTTTGACCTGATCCAGAATCTGAACGGTAAGATCAGTCATGGATTTTTCTTTCAGAGACGGATTGGTTTCCAGAAGAAACTGAAAAAAGATGCGGATATCATAGGCATAAGAAATTCTTGTTTTTGTTGTAGTTGTTGCATCAATGGCACGAAAATAATCTCTGCAAAAAGGTGGCAGGGTTGCCAGAACCTGACGAAGCCGCAATGTATTTTCGATATCTGTATGTTCATGATATGTCTGTTTTTTTTCCATAATATAAAACTCCTTAAGCAAACGGATTTTCGGATTTCTTCATGATTATACCACAGAAGTGGTTCTTTCGTCTACATCTATATGAAAAACTCGGGTTTGTCGTATAGATGTATTTCCATATAGATGGCAGGATTTTTACCTTTTTGTACTTCTTCTGCATCTTTTGCAGCCAGAATTACTGCTTATAAATAAAAATCCTGCCAGGTATAATTTATTGTTTTATTTTCCCGGACGCTTTACGTAATCCAGTGGATCTTTATGTGTGCCTTTTACAATAATACCCAGATGTAAATGAGCTCCAAAGGATGTTCCCGTATTTCCTACATAACCGATCAATTGTCCTTTTTTTACTTTTGACCCCTGTTTTAATCCTGGAGCAAATTTTGACTGATGCATATATTCAGAAACAATCCCATCTGCATGTGTGATCTGGATATGATTTCCTGCACCGCCGTTATTATGTTTGATCAAAGATATCGTTCCATCTGCCACTGCGTAAATAGGCTCACCGGATTTTGCCGCGATATCGATTCCTTTATGATATGAGGAAGCTCCCGGTCCCGGCGGTTTTCTCGGTCCAAAATAGCTTGTAATGATGTTATTTTTGGAGCTGAGAGGCCAACGGAAATTTTTCTCCTGATAATCGGGGATCCATGCTCCGTCATTGCCTACATAATGTGTCCGGTCTATCCAGCAGTTTCTTTTCATGATACCGGTAGATGGAGACAGATAGTATTTTTTCTTATTGACGGTGATCCAGCCTGTCTGCCTCTCTCCTGCACTGTTCAGGAAATAATGGTTCCCTTTCAGGTTCAGCCATCCTGTAGCCAAAAGACCATTGCTCTGAGCATAATAAATCTTGCCCTTTATGGCAGCCCAGGCATTTTTATACATCTGACCGTTTCCATTAAAACAATACATATTTTTTACAAGAGTAACTTTGCAGGCATCATATCTGGCACCTGTATGAGTATTAAACAGATATTTATGGCCTCCAATGGTCTGCCAGCCTGTGACCATTTTATGATCTGAGGGGCGAAAATACCGATAATAAGAACCAACCTTATAAAATCCCTTTACCAGAGCATATCTGCTGCCTGCATAATATCTGGAGCCGTCAGAAGCTGTATAAAAGGCATTGCGGAGCTGTACTCCTGTTTTGCGGTCAAAAGCATACCAGTTTCTTCCAATTTTGACCAGTCCGGTTTTCCGGTAACCATTTTTGTCCATATAATACCGTTTTCCCTTATGGGTAACGATTTTGTTTCGGATCATCAACCCATTGGAATTAAAATAACGTACCTTTCCCTGAACGGTCTGGAAACCCGGACGGATCACTCCGTCATGGAAAAAATAATACATATTTCCCGAAGATGTACGAAGCCAGCCTGTGTGCATACACCCGGTCTTTTTATTGAAAAAATATCGTTTGCCCTTCACAGTCTGCCAGCCTGTAAGCATCTTGCCTTTATTGCTGAAGCAATAAGTCCTGCCCTTAAGCTTCTGGATACCCGGCTTCGCAGCTCCTGTTCTGGAATCAAAATAATACCTGACACCGGAAGGGGAAGTATACCAGCCTTTTACTTTCCTTCCTGCGGAATTGTAATAATAATAAGAGCCATTCTGATAAACAAACTTTTTGGGGGATGCTGCCTGGACAGATTTTGGTGCAGCTGCAGTAAAACATCCGGCAAAAAAAACTGCTGCAACCAGCCAGAGGATCGCTGTGGACACAGTTATCTTCTTTTTCATTTTTTCATTCTCCTTCATCTTTGGAATAAAAATAAGATAAAATTACAGAATATGTTCGTCAAGCAAAATTGTAAAAGGTCCGTCATTGATGAGGGATACTTTCATATCCGCGCCGAAGATACCATGTTCCACTACAGGCACAGATTTCTGTGCTTCCTGGATCATATACTCATAAAGCTCTTCTGCCATCTTTGGTTCCCCTGCTTCAATAAAGCTTGGACGATTGCCTTTTTTGCAGTTTGCATACAGTGTAAACTGAGAAACAAAAAGAAGCTCTCCGGATACGTCTTTTAAGGAAAGGTTTGTCTTTCCGGCTTCATCTTCAAAAATACGAAGCGCCAGGAGTTTTTTCAGGTATTTATCTGCAATTTCTTTATTGTCATCTTTCCCTGCTCCTACAAAAACAAGAAGCCCTTTTCCGATCTTGCCGGTTGTTTCTCCATTTACTGTTACTTCCGCCTGCAGTACTCTTTGGATAAAAAGTCTCATATATTGTGTGCCTCCAGTCATTCTAAATTTTAGTATAACATAGTTTTACATATTTGTGTCTTTATTTTTAATATATTATATAAAAATGTTAAAAATAGACAAAAAGATACCGGGAAAACAGTGCATACTGCCCTCCCGGTAAAAGTATTTCTGTTTATGATCACTTTTTCTTTGAAGCGTCAAAAATCTGAACTGCATCAATGATGACCCTGGCTGCATTTTCCAGCCCCAGTTTGCCGCTGTCGATACAGAGATTATAATCCTTAGCCGAACCCCATTTTTTATTTGTATAATAATTGTAGTAGCTTGCTCTGCTCTTGTCTGTCTTATTTATGATATCTTTTGCTTCTTTGTCACTCTTTCCGTACTTGGAAGCGATCCTGCGGATCCTTACATCCAGATCAGCATGGACAAAAATACTGAAACAATCTGTCCAGTCAGACAAAGCATAATCTGCACAGCGGCCTACCATAACGCAGGGACCTTCTCCTGCCAGTTTCTTGATCGCATCAAACTGAGCCAGGAAAATCTTATGATTCATAGGCATATCGTTAAATCCCGCAGAAGAATATCCAAAGGAATAGGTATCCATCACAAGTGAATATAAAAAGCTGTTGGTAGGTTTTTCATCATGATGCTCAAAAAGCTCCTTACAGATACCGCTGTCATTTGCCGCATGCTCCAGAAGCTCTTTATCATAACATTTAATACCAAAATATTTGGCAACCTCCTGCCCGATCTGTCTTCCGCCGCTGCCGTATTCTCTTCCGATCGTAATGATTGAACTTGTAGTATTACTCATAAGCTGCACACTCCCTTCTGCGAAAATAATAATCTTTTCATATATTATACATTATTCCAGAAGAAATGCAAACTATTTTCTTAATTTTTCTAACAGCTTCAAAAAATAGTCTGGCAAAGGAGCTTCGAACTCTACGTATTCTCCGGTTACCGGATGACGAAAGCCCAGTATCATCGCATGAAGCGTCTGCCCCTGAAGATGAAAGGGATTTTTAGAAGATCCATACACCGTATCTCCCAGCAGAGGATGCCCGATACTTGTCATGTGAACGCGAATCTGGTGTGTACGTCCTGTTTCCAGACGGCATTCAATATAGGTATACTGCCCAAACCGTTCCAGGACTTTGTAATGAGTTACGGCATCTTTTCCGTTTTTGTGATTGATAGCCATTTTTTTCCGGTCAGTGGGGTGACGTCCGATAGGTCCCTCTACAGTACCCTCATCCTCTTTCAGATTCCCCTGGACAACAGCGCGGTATCTGCGTTTAATAGAATGTTCTTTTAGCTGCTCTGCCAGATCCCTGTGCACAGAATCCTCTTTGCAGATCACAAGTGCTCCTGTAGTATCTTTGTCGATCCGGTGAACGATACCTGGACGAAGGACACCGTTGATACCAGACAGGTTATCTCCGCAGTGGGCCATGACTGCATTGACCAATGTCCCTTCTGTATGTCCTGCTGCCGGATGGACCACCATTCCCTTGGGTTTATTGACTACCAGAAGATGATCATCCTCGTAAAGAATATCCAAAGGGATATTTTCCGGTCTGATATCCGGCACTTCCATATCCGGAACTTCTACCTGGATCTGTACCCCGGGCTGGATCTTGTAGTTTGCTTTTACCGGCCTGCCATCAGCAGTTACCTTTTGTTCTTTCAAAAGTTTCTGAAGATAAGATCTGGAAAATTCAGGACACTGTTCCGCAAGATATCGGTCAATACGGACAGGATCTTCTTCCTGATTTATGGTAAATGTAAGTAAATTCATGAATTCTTCCTTTTTTTGATACTCATAAAAGCAAAGTCTTCATCCTGATAGACGAATCCTGCCAGGACGACAAAAGCAATCCCCCCACAGACTACAAAAATATCTGCAGTGTTAAACACAGGAAAATCGATCAGTGAGATATAAATAAAATCGATCACATAACCGTGGAGCAGACGGTCGATAAAATTTCCCAAAGCTCCTGCCCAGAGAACAGCTCCGGTGATTATCAATGGCAGGTAATACCTGTTTTTCGGGATCCTTCTGTATGCGTATATAAGAAAAACAAAAAACAGCATGCAAAGAATCAGAAAAACCATCTGTTTTCCCTGGAACATACCAAAAGCCATTCCCCGGTTCTCCAGATAAGTAAGTTCCAGTACTCCGGGAATCAGCGAAATGCTTTCAGACCCTTTTAAGGCCGTCTCAGCCAGATGTTTTGTCCATTGGTCAAGAACAGTAAGGAGAAGGATTCCCACTGTCCACAAAAAGCCGCAGAAAGGCTCTGGGAAGATACTGGTATTCCTGTATTTTCCTTCCGGCCTCATAAAAGAACTGCCTGGATCCCGTTAAGAAGCTCCTCATCGGATACACTTTTGTCTATAAAACTGTGTCCGATGCCTTTCATAAGGATAAATTTGATCTTTCCTTTTTCCATTTTCTTGTCATTTTTGGTAGCAGCCAGCACCTGCTGGGGATCCAGACCTTTTACTGCCACCGGAAGGTCAAAAAGCCGACAGCCATTGAGGATCTCCTGATATTCATCTTCTGTGAGAAGACCACGTTTTTTTGATATCTGTGCCGCAGCTGCCGTTCCAACAGCTACACACTGCCCATGCAGAAGCTGGAAATCCATCAGCTTTTCAATCGCATGACCGATGGTGTGTCCAAGATTCAGAAGAGCCCGTTCTCCCTGCTCCTTCGGATCTCGTTCCACTACTCCTGCCTTGATCTCACAGCACCTGCGGATCACAGCAGCAAGTGTCTCATTATCCAAAACACGGATTCTTTCATAATCTCTGCATACAGAACGGAAAAGTTCTCCGTCACAGATCAGTCCGGTCTTCAAAATCTCACCCATGCCACAGGCAAATTCTTTTTCCGGAAGGGTCTTCAAAGTCTCCATGTTCATAAATACCAGTCTTGGCTGATGAAAAGCGCCTACCATGTTTTTGTACTGCTGAAAGTCTACACCTGTCTTTCCTCCTACACTGCTGTCTACCTGTGCAAGCAGTGTGGTAGGAATCTGTATAAAATCAATGCCTCTTAGATAGGTGGCTGCAGCAAAACCCGTAAGATCTCCGGTCACACCGCCTCCAAGAGCCGCCAGAATCCCTTTTCTGTCAATTTTATTCTGGATGAGAAAACGGTAAAGCGCCTGAACCGTATCAAGGTTTTTATTCGGTTCTCCTGCCTCAAATTCAAAGATCAGGACTTTTGCAGAAACCTCCTCCAGAAGATCTCTTACCTGTGCTGCATACAGAGGAGAAACGTTGCTGTCCGTAACAATGCAGACAGTCCGGTTATCCAGCTCTTCGGCTTTCACTGCATCTGTCAGTCCGTCAAAACTGTTTTCGAAATAAATAGGATAGGAAAAATCTCCTTCTCTTTTTACCTTTAATATATTTTTTTTCATAATTAATCATTCTCCCTGTTCTATCACTTCTATGAAGTCAGACATATTTCAGAAGACTCACTCCGATCCTGCCTTTTTTCGTCTTTCCTGAGACTTTCTCAAACAGAAAACGCCCTTTTCCGCGGACCGAGATAATGTCTCCTTCTTTTGGTTCATATCCGTTAGAGGTAATCAGCTTTCCGTTGACAAAGACCTGCCCGCCCTCTATGAACTGGACCATACTGCTCCTGGAAGACTGAAAGGCGATCGATATCAGAGCATCCAGCCGTACAGAAGAACAGGTGCCGGAAACAGGTGCAAGTTTTGGTTTCGGAAATGCTTCCGGATCCCACACTCTGGATACAAGAACCGTTGTATGTTTTACACGACAAAGATTCTCCTCAATATAATCAGCGATCTTCTCCTGACAGAACACCCAGGCCGCATGTTCCTGTACAAGGATGTCTCCGATCACAGACCTTTCTACCCCAAGTCCCAGGATTGTTCCAAGATAGTCTCTGTGGGTAAGAAGTTCAGAAAATTTAACTGCTTTTGGTTCGATCTTCAGGCAGCATATGGGATATTCCCATGAAAAAGCAAGAGCATCAGGATGAAATGCAATCATCTGACGCTCTGCCTGGTCATAGCCTCCGAAGCTTTCCATGACTATACCTGGTAAGTGTGCAGCCTGACTTTTTACCAGATTCTGTTCGTTTAAATTAAGAAAATCCGAAAAGGTGACAATATCTCTCTGATAAGAGAGATTTGCCAGTTCCCGGATCCTCTTAATGAAAAAATCATCTTTTTCCATAATATATCAATATCCTGCCCTTACAGACGGAGCAGATCCTCCAAGGATATTCTGCAGGTCACCTGTAATGTCCACATTAGCCGGTCCCAGAACAAAAATGTAGCTGGATACCTTCTGAAGGCTTCCGCCAAGGGAATAGCATGCACCGGAAGTAAAATCAATGATCCTCTGTGCGAGTTCAACATCGATTCCTTCAAGATTCAGGATCACTGTAGAATTATCTACCAGCGTATCCGCAATCTCACGGGTATCTTCCATAGAAGAAGGTTTGATCACACAGACCTCCATGTTTACAGAGTTAGAGCTTCTTCTGCTGCTTCTCATCGGAGTGATCTTAGAAGAGCTTTTTACCGGTCTGTCCTGTTTCACAGCAGCAGTTCTGACTGCCGGTTCCGGCTTTGATGTGTATTTTTTCACTTCCTCAGCCAGTTCTTCCTCCATATCATCATAGTCGTCGTCATAATCTGCTGACTCTTTCTTCTTTCCGAATTTCTGAAAGAATTTCTTTACTGGCTTCTCATCCTGGTCGTCATCCAGAAAATCCTCATCAGATTCATCCATGATGTCGTCATCCAGAAAATCTTCCTCATCATAGTCATCGTTCAGTTTTACAGCATCCAACAGCTTATCTAAAACACTCATTTTAATCTCCAATCTTATTCATTCTCATCGTTATCGTACATAGTTTCTTTCACCAAAGATACCTGTGCCGACACGAACCATAGTTGCGCCTTCCTGGACTGCTACCTGGTAATCCCCGGTCATGCCCATGCTCAAAACACTCATACTAACATTATTAATGTTTTTTGCTTCAATGTCAACACTTAATTTTTTTAATTGTCGGAAAAACATGCGGTTTTCCTCTGCATTTTCAACGAAAGGGGCAATGGTCATCAGACCGCATACCTTAATATGAGGGAATTCTGCAATGGTTTCTATAAGTGGAAGGACTTCGTCCATTTTCAGGCCAAATTTACTTTCTTCTTCCGCCACATTGACCTCCAGAAGGACAGGAACCTGTACTTCATGTCTGGCAGCCTCCTGTTCGATGGTCTGCGCAAGGCGAAGAGAATCTACCGAATGTATCATAGCAACTTTATCTACAATATATTTCACCTTGTTTCTCTGCAGATGTCCGATCATATGCCAGCGGATATCTGCAGGAAGCTGCGGATATTTATCCATGATCTCCTGGACCTTGTTTTCACCGAAGTCTCTGGCACCGGCATCATAAGCCTCCTGAAGAAGCTCTGCCGGTTTGGTCTTACTTACAGCGATCAGCGTAACTTCCTCTGGATCACGGCCTACCGTCCTGCACGCATCCTGGATATTTTTTTTAACCTGTTCCAGATTTTCTGTTATCATAAAATTCAGCCTCCAGACTAATATAAGATTTCCTGCTCACTGACCTTATCGGCATTACGGACAATATGATCGTAACGGGAAAGACCGTAGACAGTATTTTTTGAAACAATGGCATATTCTTCATTCTGATCCAGAAGTTCAATGTGCCGGAAAACAGCATATCCCTGGTTGGTGCAGTATACACCTTCCAATACACCGATATCTTTAATGACAAATCGGCTCTGGTCATCAGAACAGACAGCCACATCCCCCTCCTGAAATCCCTTTTTGTCAATAAAATACAAATACTGTGTGGGTATGGCAGCAGTTTCCGTATTTTCCGCTTCGCTGCCTTCCGCAGCCTTATTTTCTTCTGCTTTTTTCTGCGCTTCTTTCATAGCTTCTTCATCTTCTGTTCTGGCATAGATATCCACAGGTACGAAAGACGAAGTAGAATTTCCATTTTTATCAGATCCTTCTATCATAAGTCCTGTCTTCTGAGTTTTCGGATCTGTTGTCAGATACTTTTCCGGTATTTTGTATGCTTCCTTGGTAACAATAGCAGATAAGGGGATCTTAAGACCTGTAACGGTATTCGTTACAAGTTCAATTTCAAGGAAACGGTCTGAAGCATATCGGATAAGACCTTTGTTAAAATCAATTTTTCCATATTTCTGACCATCGATCTCCACAATAGAAAAATCGCCGCTCTGGGTCATATCATCTTTCAGAAATTTTACTCTTACTGCAGTACGGTCTGCAAGTTTTGCCTCCTGCTTGCTGCTGAGAGGGATCAAAAGACTCCATCTTTCATCTGTGATCAGTGTATATACCGGATCGCCGGCCTGGATAGAACCGTCATTTTTCAGGTCTGTTTCATGGTAAGCATTCTGATCAAAATCTGCTGCAGTCAGGGTAGACGCAGTTTTATCCTCATATCCATCCATAGAATAAAGAACAATCCCGTCTCTGTCAGTTTTCGTGATGTTCTGTCCGCCTAAAGTTGTAACACCTGACTGAGAAGAGCCTGCATACTGCAGGATGTTTCCCTCCAGGTTATATTTAAAACTATATGTATTATTAAATTTACTGGAATTAAAGCTTTTGGAAAAACTCATCATGTCATTCCGGATATTTGACATTTCCTCCGGAGTAAGTTCTGTTTTATTATCCGTAGGTCTGGAGCTTCCTATACCATAAACCACACCATTGGCATTGATCTTGTTTCCCTCTTTTGCATAGTAGGTAATATATCCGTCTGTATCTGCTTTATAAACGGATTCTTCCCGTACCGCCAAACCAGTATAAGTTTCATTACGGGAAAGAGGTCCTGAAATGACCTGATAGGATTCCACCTTATCAGAGGTCAGATAAAGGATCATGCTGAAGATCATGTACAGCAGCAGCACTCCAAAAAGCATAGTTCCAATATTCAGTCCAAAAATATTTTTTATCCTTGACAGAAGCCCGGGGCTTCTGGGGGATCTGTTTGTATCAGGCAAAAAAATGCCTCCTTTTAAAATACTTTTTCAGATATACCAGGTTATTGTAACATTTTCCATCGGGTATGACAAGGAAAACAAGGATTTTTTTGTACCCTGCGAACATATTTTCCGAATATCTGTTTGCCATTTCCCATAATATATGCTATAATTAACAAAAATGGATCATACGGAATTTTTGGAGGTATACAATATGGCATACGGCAGGATCAGCAAAAAACAGCAGGAAATACTTGACTATATAAAAAATGAGATTCTGAACAGGGGATTCCCTCCTGCAGTTCGCGAGATCTGTGAGGCAGTTCATCTGAAATCTACATCTTCTGTCCATTCCCATCTGGAAGCCCTTGAAAAAAACGGCTATATACGCAGGGATGCTACCAAACCCAGAGCAATTGAGATCCTTGACGATCAGTTTAATCTTGTACGCCGGGAAGTGGTCAATGTTCCCCTGATCGGAACAGTTGCAGCAGGACAGCCGATCCTTGCGGTAGAAAATATTGAGGGATATTTTCCGGTTCCATCAGAATTTATGCCTAATGCACAGAGTTTTATGCTGAAGGTAAAAGGTGACAGTATGATCAATGCCGGAATATTTGATGGTGATCAGGTACTTGTCAAACAACAGTCTTCCGCCGAAAACGGCGATATGGTTGTTGCATTGGTAGAAGATGCTGCTACTGTCAAAACTTTCTATAAGGAAGACGGCTACTATCGCCTTCAGCCGGAAAATGATGATATGGATCCAATTCTGGTCCATGGAAATCTTCAGATCCTTGGCAAAGTATTTGGCGTATTCCGTTTTTATAATTGATGCACAAAACCCCGCTGCCTGTATAGGTGAACAGGCGGCGGGGTTTTACTTTGTCATTTAAGTTTACATAACTTTATTATCGTAAATCATAATCGTAATCGGTGTTTATTTATCTGATCCGGACAGAAATTCGTCCATTTCAAGAATCTTTCCGTCACGCCAGATTCTCTCCAGATCATAGAACAGACGGTTCTCTTCATCAAATACATGGATGATCAGATCGCCATAATCCATAAGGATCCAGTTTGAACTTTTTGTTCCCTCGATCTGTTTTGGTTCGTATCCGGCCTTTGAAAGCTGCTCTTCTACATTGTCTACCATTGCCTGTACCTGATTGGAATTACTTCCGCTTGCAATGATAAAATAATCTGCCAGAACAGAAACCTCATGTATATCTATTACTTTCACATCCATGGCTTTTTTCTCATCCAGAGCTTTTAAAGCAAGGACTGCCATTTCTTTTTCCATATTCATGAATGAACGCCCCTTTCCATATGTAAATCCTTATAGTAAATAAACGCATCCTTTGTAGTAAGATCAATATCCTTGGGGTCTTCCTCTAAATATGCCAGGGTGTCCTTCAGGATCTCGTACATGCATTCATCCAGATCACGGAATGCTAATGCCCGTATCTTGTCCAGATGCTGTGCTTTGTATCTTCCCGGCTCAATATAGTCTGCAATATAAACGATCTTTTCCAGAAGACTCATCTCCGGTTTCCCGGTTGTATGGAACCGGATAGATGAAAGGATTTCTTCATTTTTAACACCATACTTTTCTTTTGCAACAAAAGCTCCAAGTTTTGCATGAAGGAGAAAAGGATGCTCTTTTTCAAATTCCGTGACCGGAATCCGGTTGCTTTCACATAATTTCAGTTTTTTCTTGTTGGGAATACATTTTGCACAGTCGTGAAGAAGCCCTGCTGCCTGGGCATCCTTCATATCATAACCATGAGCCATTGCCAGGGCCGCACAGGTGTACATAACTCCCAGTGTATGCTGAAAGCGATCCTCATCCAGATATTTCTGAAGCTTTTTCTGCATTTTTTCAAAATCATACGCTGCCATATTATCTGACGTCTCCTTCTGATGTAAGATAAATATTATTTTCCCGGATATAGGAAACAACCGGATCCGGAACATAATAGCGAAGACTTTTGCCCTCATGGAGCCACTGGCGGATCAGCCGGCTGGAAATATCGATATTCAAAGTATCCAGCCGGATAAAGCATCCATGATACTGCTGAGAAAGAAACGTCATCTGCTGATCCAGGCTCTTTGCAGGGACATGATCCCTGGCTGCTACCACGATAGTACATGCTCCGCAGATCCTTTCCGGTTTTTTCCATGTGGCAAAATCATAAAGAGAATCTGCCCCAATAATAAAATAATAATCTGTGTCCGGATTCTGTTCTTTCAGCCGTTCCAGTGTCCGATAGGTATAAGTATACCCGTCTTCATTCATTTCTATCAGAGAAAGCTCAAAATGCGGATTTCCAGCAATGGCTTTTTTAACCATAGAAACCCTCTGTTCATTGCTGGCCTGACCCTGCCGGTTCCTCTTATGAGGCGGATTTCCGCTGGGCATAAACCATACGCGGTCAAGGCCAAGCTGTTCATAGGCTTTTTCGCCAAGGATCAGATGTCCTACATGGATAGGATCAAAGGTTCCCCCCATGATCCCTATTTTTTTACGGTCTGCTCCCATACCAGCACCTCTCTGATATCATTTAAGGAAGGATGATTTTCTTTTTGTCTTTTTTACCTTCTCTGTAAAGAACGATTTTTCTTCCGATCACCTGTACTACCTGAGATTGTGTTCTCTCAGCCAGAATCTCTGCCATCTGACGGGTGTCATCCAGACAGTTCTGTAGAACATTGATCTTGATCAGTTCTCTTGCTGCAAGAGCCTCGTCTACAGAGGCAGTATTTTCCGGAGTAACCCCGCCTTTTCCAAGCTGAAGGATCGGTTCCATTTTCATCGCCAAGCTTTTCAGATAAGCTCTCTGTTTACTTGTCATCACTATGACCAGCCTTTCTAAAATCACATTTATTTATAGTAGTCAAAATCAAAGCCATACATACGGACTGTATCGCCTTCCTGAATACCTGCATTTTCCAGTTCGTCCAGAATACCTCCATCTTTGAGGAAACGCTGGAAAAAGGCAAATCCCTTTTCGGAATCCAGATTGGTGTATCCAAGCATCTTCTCGATCTTTGGTCCCTCCACAACAAATACATGCGGATCGTCCTCTGCCTTTGTGATGGTATAAGGAAGGTTTTCTGTGATCAGCACATCCTCCGGGAAAAATTCCTGCTCAAATACAACACGCTCTGCCGGGCACTTGTCCAGAAGCTCTTTAATGCCGAAAAGAAGTTCTCTGATCCCCTGTCCTGTGGCAGCGGATACCGGATATACCTGAATGCCTTTTGGCTCAAATTCTGCTTTCAGAAGGGCCACAGGATCCTCTTCACCATAAATACAGTCGATCTTGTTTGCTGCGATCAGCTGAGGTCTGGCTGCGATCTCCGGATTATACGCCTCAAGTTCCTTATTGATCTTATAGATGTCATCAATGGGATCACGTCCTTCTGTAGAAGCTGCATCCACAATGTGTACCAGGACTCTGGTACGTTCGATATGACGGAGGAATTCATGTCCCAGACCCACGCCCTCAGAAGCTCCCTCAATAAGTCCCGGGATATCTGCAATGACAAAACCGCCGTTCTCTGTATCCACCACGCCAAGATTCGGGCTCAGTGTAGTAAAATGATAGTTGGCGATCTTTGGCTGTGCATTAGTGACTCTGGAAAGAAAAGTAGATTTTCCTACATTAGGGAAACCTACCAGTCCTACATCTGCGATCACTTTCAGTTCCAGAAGTACTTCCAGTTCCTGAGCCGGCTGACCTGGCTGGGCGTATTTCGGTACCTGCATGGTAGCAGTTGCATAATGCTGGTTGCCCTTTCCGCCTCTTCCGCCTTTTAAAACGATTTGTCTGCGGTTGTCTCCAGACATATCTGCAATGACTTTCCGTGACTCCGCATCCATAATAACGGTTCCCTCCGGAACCTTCAGGACGATATCCTTACCGTCTGCTCCATGGCAGCGTCTCTTGCCGCCTTCTTCGCCGTCCTGTGCTTTATATTTTCTTTTATGCCTGTAATCTCCCAGAGTATTCTGTCCTTCGTCAACCTCAAAGATAACGTCGCCGCCTCTTCCGCCGTCCCCGCCATCCGGACCGCCGTTTGGTACGTACAGCTCTCTGCGGAAGCTTACATGGCCGTCTCCGCCCTTACCTGAACGGATCATGATTTTTGCTCTGTCTGCAAACATAAGTCGCTCCTTATACTGTAAACAAAAGGCTCCAAACCTGAACGATTTGAAGCCTTACGCTGAACTGATTATTCTGCCTCTACCGGTACGATAGAAACCTGTTTCTTATCGCGTCCTTTTCTGGTGAATCTTACAACACCATCTGTCAGTGCGAATAATGTATAATCTTTACCGCAGCCTACGTTCACGCCTGGGTGAATCTTGGTTCCGCGCTGTCTGTAAAGGATGTTTCCTGCCTTAACAAACTGTCCGTCTGCTCTTTTGGCACCAAGTCTCTTGGACTCAGAGTCACGGCCGTTCTTTGTGGAACCAACACCTTTTTTATGTGCGAATAACTGAAGGTTCATTTTCATCATGTCGTTACACCTCCCTGACTTTTACTTTCAGATACTTTTTCGAATAACTATTCTCAATTTCTGTCAGTCCGAGAACAAGGGAATCCATAAGGAGTGTTCCGCCCTCCGTTACAGGTTCGATGAAAGAAAAAGAAACGTAGCCGTCATTTTCTTCTACGGAAATCCTGTCATGAGTGAGGGTCTCAAGAGAATTGACTGTGTTGATCACCAGTACGGAAACTGCAGCGCATATAATGTCCTGCCCTTCCTCTGCATAACCGGCATGTCCTCTTGAAGTAAACTCTGTATAGAAATTGTTCTTCTTCGTGACTGTCACTGTAATCATACAAACACCAGATTAAGCGTTGATCTTTTCGATTTTAACTTTTGTAAACTGCTGTCTGTGACCGTTTTTCTTGTGATATCCAGTTTTTCTTTTGTATTTGTAAACGATAACTTTTTTAGCTTTACCGTTTTCAACTACAGAAGCGGTAACACTGGCATCTTTCACATCTTCTCCAACTTTTAATCCGTCATTGCTGACTGCGATCACGTTATCGAAAGTTACGGTTTCACCAGCTTCAACACCGAGTTTCTCAACTCTGATTACGTCGCCCTCGGCAACTTTGTACTGTTTACCACCTGT
>USDN01000046.1 GCA_900553515.1 uncultured Blautia sp.
GTTCGAACCCTGGACACCCTGATTAAGAGTCAGGTGCTCTACCAACTGAGCTAAAGACGCTTATTTACTTTTATGCGTTTGCTATTTCCTTAACGCAAGAATTATTATACGAAACCACAGATAAAAAGTCAAGCATTATTTTATAATTTTTTCACTTTTTCAATTCACCCTTTTTCTTCATTTTTTTACAGCCGCCTTATGGCAGCTGTTTTCCAGCTGCCATATAAAGGGCATACCATTCCTCACGAGTCAGCTCCACATCTGAAGCTCTGGCGGTTTCTGCCACTCTTTTTTTATTTGTACTTCCCACTATTGCCTGTATCCCTGCCGGATGACGCAGAATCCATGCGATAGCGACCGCATTGTTTGTTACGTGATATTTCTCCGCCAATACATCGATCAGCCTGTTTAGCTCTGGAAACTTCTCATTTCCCAGAAACACTCCTTCAAACATCCCATACTGTACCGTTGACCATGCCTGTATCCTGATATCCTTCAGCCTGCAGTATTCCAAAACACTTCCATCACGGTTTACACCTGCTTCATTGTGGACATTGACATTTAATCCGGAATCTATGATATCGCAGTGAGCAATGCTAAACTGAAGCTGATTGATGCAGATCCGCGAGTCACAGTAATGATTCAAAAGTTCCATCTGCATGGCATTCTGATTGCTCACGCCAAAGTAACGTACTTTTCCCTGTTTTTCCAGGATATCAAAAGCTTCCGCCACCTCCTCCGGCTCCATAAGCGTGTCCGGACGGTGGAGAAGAAGAATATCCAGATAATCTGTACGAAGACGTTTCAAACTTTCTTCTACGGATTTCAGAATATAATCTCTGGAAAAATCATAGCAGATGCCTGAACGGATACCACATTTACTCTGTATCAGCATTTTGTCTCTGGGGATCCCTTCCACTGCTTCCCCAAAAATTCTCTCGGCCTCTCCTTTTCCGTAGATATCTGCATGATCAAAAAAATTGATTCCCTGATCCATAGCAGTATCTATCAATTCTCTCACTGCATCTTTTGTCCCAAGTCCCGAAAGCCGCATACAGCCCAACGCGATCTGAGAAGCTTTTATCTTATCTTTTCCTATACAAATGTTCTTCATGATACACTTTCTCCCTCTATCACTCCGCTTCCAATTGACTGCGGTTCCACATGAATACATACACACTGGTCATTCAGCCTTATATAAACAGGAAGTTCTTTTTCTGTTCTGTTTAAAAGTACAAATACTATTTTCGTATCTGTTTGAAATGCCGTCACTTCCAGCTGATCCGTATAGCAGCTTGTACCGATCCTGATTGCTCCCGGCTCTATAAAATGGCTGAAATGCCACAGATATCCCTGAAGCTTCCCCTCTGTCAGTTCTTTTTCTTCAGTATGATACAGATAAGGAGCATCACAGTAGTTTTTCACATGATTTGGACCTCCCTGCTCATCAAGAACAAGGTTCCAGTCAATAAAGACATTCATCCCTGCATTAAAGTCCCCTATCATATCATGGGCATATTTCTGTGCGTTGTTCAGGTACTCCTCCTGACTGAATTTACTGAATTCAATGCAGGCCTCTGACAGTAAAAGCTTTTTATCCGGATATTTCTCCCGAATCATACGAAGAGCATCAAAATGATCTCCGCTGTACCAGTGAAAAGCCAGGCCTGCGATCATATGAGCCGTTGTCTCATCGATCAGTGTTTCCGCCCACTCAAAACATCTTTCCTTGTTATGATCCCAGATATAAATCTCTATATCTTCCAGATGGTTTTCCTCCATTGCGGGCCACATATAATCTCTCAGAAATTCTTTTTGCTCTTCCGCTGTAAAAATACAGGAATCCCAGGTCTGCACCGCTTTCGGTTCATTCTGCAGTGTTATCGCTTTTACCTGATATCCCCGATTTCTGTATTCTCTGACATAACGGCACAGATATTCTGCCCACCTTTTCCGATATTTTTCTTTCAGTTTTCCACCATGATTCCTGTCTCCGTTTGTCTTCATGTAAGCCGGAGGGCTCCAAGGAGACAGCATAATGTCCAGCTTTCCGCCATAAGATTTTTCTGCAGCATCCAGAAGGGGGAGAATATATCTTTCTACTCTTTCGAAGGAAAACTTTTTAAACTCCTCATCCTCTTCCCAGGGATCCGCCTCATAATGACCCAATGAAAAATCACAGCTGTCTATGGGAATCCTTACCAGGGAATATTTCATATTTTCTTTTCCAAAATACTGCTGCAGCATTTCCTGCTTCTGTTTTTCATCCATCAGCGAAAAAATATAGCCTGCTGATTCTGTTATCGCCCCGCCAAAACCTTCTGCTTTCTGGTATTTTACTTGCGGATAAAGGTTGAGCACCTGATTTTCCTGCCCATCATCTCCATGAAAATGGTACACTGTCTTTCTCCGGTCTTTGACATTATCTTTATAGGTTGTCGCTATATAAGTCAGTTTCATTTGACTCCTCCCTGCTGTTTTCTCATCCGATATTCTTTCGGAGACATTCCTTTTATTTTTTTAAAAACTCTGGAAAAATACTTTTCATCTTTAAATCCTACCTTATAGGCAATTTCATAATTTTTCAGAAAATTCTGTTCCAGATAACAGCTTGCCCTGTCTATCCGTATCTGGTTCAGCTGATCGTTAAAACTGCAGCCCAGATGCTGATTCAGCAAAGTAGAAAGATATCCTGCCGATATTCCCAGTTTTTCCGCTACTCCAGAAAGAGAAATATCTCTGGAATACGCCTCTTTCATATATTCCAGTGCATCCTCCACAAAAGGATTCTTCTCTTCCGCAGATAACTGCTGTACCTCCTCGGTTCCAAGATATTCGTCTGCAAGTCTGTTCAGGCAGTCCAGGATATCAGAAGCCCTCATAGGCTTCAGAAAATATTCTCTGGCACCAAATTTTATTGCTTCCTGAGCATAAACAAACTCATCATATCCGCTGAGGATGACCGTAACCGGATGGATCCCCGCTTTTTTGGCCTCCTTCATTACATCCAGCCCTGTTTTCAAGGGCATCTGTACGTCCAGAATCATAAATTCCGGCTGATATTTCAGAAGCAGATCGATTGCCTCCTGTCCGTTTTCTGCCTCGTATATTTTATCAAAACGGTCTGTATGCAGCTTTATGTATTTTGCCACTCCGCGGCGTATCATGTCCTCATCGTCCGCAATCAGTATGTTTATTGACATGATTCCTTTTCCTCCTCCCAGGGGATAGTCAGAACAACCATAGTTCCTTTTCCTATATCACTTCGTATTTCCAGGCTGAAATTCCCATGATATTTCAGGCGCAGCCTTTCCCTGATATTTTTTATGGCATACCTTCCAATCCTCTGTTTTGCATAATTATCCGGTTCTTCTTCCCATACGGCATTGATCTGTTCCTGACTCATTCCAACTCCAGTGTCCATGATCTCAAATAAAATATGACCGTCCTTTGGTTTTCCGGAAATCTTCAGATAACAGGGGGTTCCCACATTTTCAAATCCATGTACAATCGCATTTTCCACAAAAGGCTGCAGGATCAGCTTAGGAATTTTCACCTTTTTTATCTGCTCATCCATCTGGATCTCATAGTTGAGGCGCTTTCCAAAACGCATTTTCTGGATCTGCAGATATCTGGAAACAAGTTCCGTTTCCTGTCCTATGGTCACATCCCCGTTTCCTCTGTTAAGTACAAGCCGAAAAAGCTGGGACAGTGCAAGAATACTCTCACCAATCGTCTCGTTTCCCTCTTCAACTGCCTCCCAGTACAGAGAATCCAGTGTATTATATAAAAAATGTGGATTAATCTGTGCCTGAAGAGCTGCCAGTTCGCTTTCTTTTTCCCTGAGAGTGATCACATAATTCTCGTCGATCAATGTGCGGATATCTTCCACCATATCGTTGAAGCATTTTGCCACCTCGCCAATTTCGTCCTCTGTCTCCACCCGGAGTTTCTGGCTGAAATCGCCGGCCGAAAATTTGCGCAGCGCTTCATTCAGTTCCCGCAAAGGTCCGGTCACGCCTTTTGATATGATCAGAAGCAGCGGAAGAAGCCCCACCAGGATACCCAGAAGAAGGGTAAGCGGCATATTCGCAATATCCAGAATCTGCATCCTCAAACCGTACCGCGGCATGATTTTACAGACAATACTGGCGTTTTTGTCCAGCTGACTGCAGATAATATCATAATCACCATAAACAAAATGGAGCTCTCTGTCTTGAGGATCTTGTCTGATAAATTCCTGACTTTTCAGATATTTTTTTACATCTTTATCTATATCTCCCACACAGCTTAGTTCACCACCGTTGGGATCCAGGATCATCACACTCTCCTTTTCCTTTTCCAAAATACTTTCGCACAGCTCTTCCAGTCTTTCCCGACTGAATCCTATGACAATATAACCCAGTGTTTTTTTCTGTGTCAGATCAAAAATCTCTCTGCACAGCACGATCTTGTCATCCCTGCTGGAAATATAAACCTCCCTGCTGTCCTTTGGAATCTGTTTCCACACCATTCCGCTTTTACTGCGGATTGTTTCTTTATAAACATAGGTTTTTTTTACCTGTTCTATATCCGGAAGATAAACGCTGCCATCCATTCCGCGAAGATACGGACGAACTCCATTTGTCGGATAAATGGCGATGGTCTTGATATGCCCCTTCAGTGCAATCATATCCTGTACTATCTGCATAGGGGCTTCTTCCAGCCAGAGCTTGGCGTTTATATTCAGAATATCCGGATCATGTGCCGTAAGAAGATTATGAATTTCATTGTTAATGCAGATATAAGTAGAAAAATCCTTGATGTCCGTCTGAAGAACACGGATACTCTCTGCCAGAGTTCTGACATTGTTCCTGCTGGTGCCCAGCCGTTCATCGGCTACCTTCTGATAATTATAAAAAAGAAGAGCAGTACATATCAGAATCAGCACAGGAGTAATCGTCAGATATCCATAAAATACCAGCTTTGCCCTTACACTTAATCCATTTATCCACTGCTTTATCTTTTTCATATACTGATCTCCTCGTTATCCTTTTACAGCTCCCATAGCCACACCCTTGGTGATGTGCTTATTAAGAATAATATAAACAACTACGGCAGGCGCTGCAGTAAGTGCCATAACAGCAAACTGCACCGCATAGTTGGACGAATACTGCCCGGTGAATTCCAATACGGAAAATGGAAGAGTTTTCCATTTAGGGGAGCTCAGATAGGTACTTGCCATCATAAACTCATTCCAGTTATTCAAAAATGTCATGATCGCCACAGTTGCAATAGAAGACTTCAGCATAGGAGTCACAATCTGAAAAATAATCCTGTATATACCACATCCGTCCATTACAGCTGCCTCTTCCAGTTCCACGGGAATGGACTCCAGAAAGCTTGTCATCAGGAAAAGTCCCTGAGGAAGTGAAAAGGCAACATAAGGAATCAGAAGCGCCCATATGGTATCTGTCAGTCCCAGCATGCTGTAGATCTTATAATTTGGCAGAAGAGTCGCATGGATCGGTATCATCATTCCCATCAGAAGAAGCGTCTTTACCAGAGGACTTAACCTCCAGTACATACGCCTGCAGGCAAAGGCCGCCATAATAGATATCAGGATTACCAGAATCACTGCCAGCCCGTTGATCAGGACACTGTTTTTTAAGTATAGCAAAAAATGACCGTCTATAAAAGCTTTTACATAATTTCCCCACTGGATTTTTTCCGGGATAATCAGAAGACCGCTGGTAAACATCTCATTGCTGCTTGCCAGAGAGAAATCTGTCAGCCATACCAGAGGAAATATCTGTATGACCGCCACAAGGATCAAAATGATCCATAAAAGGACTTTCGTGATCTTTTTGTTTCCCTTTTGCTTCATTATGCCGGCCTCCTTCTGCTCTGTCTGCGGATTTTCTTCTCATCTCTGTCTTCAAATACCTTATTCAGAACTACGGTTGTCACAAGACATATAATAATAAATACGACGCCAATGGCATTTCCATAGCCGTACTTAAATGCCTTAAATGCCTGCTGATACAGGTAATTTGCTGCAAACTGAGTACTGTTTCCAGGGCCTCCGTTGGTAAGAAGATACACTGTCTCCATCTGCTTCAGCGCCGAAATCACTGCCATTGTCACATTAACCTGTATTACCGGCTTCATCAGGGGAAGCGTGATACGGAGAAACGTTGTCTTCTGATCTGCACCGTCGATGGCCGCTGCCTCATATAACACTGGATCGATATTTTTTATCCCGGTATAATAAATCAGCATTCCCCATCCAAAACCATGCCAGATCAAAACAATCAGTACGGACCAGATAGCGTTATCCATGGAGAACCAGTTGATGTCCCCTTTTCCTCCAAATGCCTTGATAATATTATTTAAAAGACCAAAATCCGGATTATATATAAATTTCCACAGATATGCGATAACCGCTACTGAAATTACATTTGGTATAAAATACACACATCTGAAAAATCCCTCTCCTTTTCCGCCAAGCTTATCCAGTACAGCCGCTACTATAAGCGCAAGAGGATGCTGAATACAGATAAAACCTATTGCCAGAAACAAAGAGTTACGAAGTGAAAGCCAGAACGTTCCGTCGTGTAAAAGCTGTTTATAGTTTTCCATTCCTATCATCTGGTATGATCCCATACCTGAATAATCTGTAAATCCATAAAAAACACTCAGGCATATAGGTGCCAGTATTGCAAACACAAACAGCAGTAAACCCGGAATTACCAGACTGAAGATCACAAGCTTGTTGCTATAAAGCTTTTTCATCGTTTTCCTCCTGAAAAAAGTGACTGCCGGCTGACCAGCAGTCACTTCCCTGAAATTTTATTTGCATGCTGCTCCAATAGCTGCAAGGAAATCCTCAGCTGACACACTTCCATTTGATACGCTCTGGATCTCGCTTTCAATGCTGGTCTTAAAGGCTGACGGGCCACAGTCGTTGATCGGTGTTCCGGATACGCTTGTTGCCTGATTTACTGCATCCACGATCTGCATCTGAAGCTCGGTTTCTTCTCCGGTCATATACTCAGACTGATCCTGTGCGGACATTCCCACACCATTTTCCCATCCATATTTGGATAATTTATCCGGCTGATACATATAGTTTAAGAATTTGACTGCTTCTTCCTTAACTTCTGAATCGGCAGATACCGCATATCCGCCGCCGTTCCATGCAGCAATATCTGTTGCAGCAGCTTTTCCACCTTCCACTACAGGCATAGTAAACATGCGGATGTTTGTACGGATCTCTTCCGGAATATCTTCATTCAGCGCCATGGAAGACTCCCAGCTTCCCATATAGAACATAGCTGCCTGTCCATTTGTAAACAGGTTCATTGCCGTTCCATAATCCTGTGAATCATAACCATTCTGGAACAGGCCTGCATCTGCTGCTTCCTTCAGAAGCTCTGTAGCTTTTTTCAGATTTTCATCAGAAAAATCCCCTGACTTAACTGCGTTGCTTACAATATCTGCGTAATCCTGACCTGCCACCTTATAAATCACATCGGAAAGATATACGGCCATCGGCCATCCGTCTCCGCCTGCCATTGCCATGGGGACAATATCTTTTTCTTTAATCTCTCCCGCAAGAGCGAGCATCTCTTCATAAGTAGCCGGAACCTCCCAGCCATTATCCTCAAACATCTTCTGATTGTAATAAATGCAGGCAACATCTGTATTCCTCGGAAGCCCGTACAGCTTTCCATCGTAGGTAAATCCATTCAAAGAACCCTCAATAAATTTATAATCTGCATAATCATCTGCATTCAGCTCTGCAAGGACACCTGCCTCCACAACCTCATCCAGAAAGGCCGGCTGTCCCCAGATGCTTACCACATCCGGCATCCCTTCCATTGAGTATGCTTTAAATTTTGTCTTATAAGCTTCCTCGTCCAATGCTTCTACCTCAATCTTTACATTAGGGTTTTCTTTCATGTATTCATCAATGATCATCTGCTCGACCAGTCCCTGTCCGTTCTTTCTGTCCGGAAGGTTGGAAAACACCTTGAGTGTTACGTCTCCGTCATCTGCCATAACTGCCTGGCTGCAGCATCCTGCTGTCATTACCGCTGCCAGCACTACTGCTAACATTTTTTTCTTCATGATATTATTTCCTCCCTTTTTTACTTCAAACGTTTGATCTGATAATGCTATTGTATCATCCGCAAGATTACGACAACAGATAGTAAACTTCCAAAAAGGTGGATTATTTTCATATATGTGAGGTATTTCTTTACTTATGTTTGCCGGCTTTATCATCCAGCGATTCCAACATTTTCGCCAGCTCATCTGCATTTTTACGAATTTTTGTCAAATGACTGTCCAGTCTGCGGTGATCATAGCTGAATTGTGCCATAATCGCCTGGATCCTGCCATGCTTTTTTAATGATGCCATAACATCCCTCCTGTTTAGACAAACTTCTCAATCTGACAAAAAGAGGACAGCAGTCCCTGTCCTCTGAAGTGTTTCTTCTATATTATATGTATATCTGATACAAACTGTTCCCTGTTACTTCTGGCGGATCACCAGCTTGCAGATAGGATTTCCCATGGAAGAAAATTTCTCCTCATATTCAGTCATCACATTTCCTTCCATCATATCTTTCTGATGATGAAGGTCAAAGGTGTGTGCCAGCAGCTCCCAATTACTTTCCTGCACCTCTTCCAGAGAAAACTCAAACAGCTCCCTGTTATCTGTTTTAAATTCTACCAGTCCTTCCGGAACCAGAATCTTTTCATAGCGGGAAAGAAATTCCCGGGAAGTAAGTCGTCTTTTCGCATGGCGTGCCTTGGGCCAGGGATCAGAAAAATTCAGATAAATCTTCTGAACCTCCCCCTTTTCAAAAATCTCCGGCAGTTCTCTGGCATCCACTCTCATAAACAGAAGATTGTCAAATCCCTCTCCTGCTTCTTCCAGTTCTTCTCTTTTCTGAAGTGCCCGGAGCAGCACACTGTCGTACATTTCAATTCCCACATAATTCACATCCGGATGGAGCCTTGCCATATCCATAAGGAAACGCCCCTTGCCCATTCCCACTTCTATATGAAGAGGCTGCTTTCCGGAAAAACACTCCGTCCATTTCCCCTTATGTTCCTTCGGTTCCTGTACCACATAATCACTTTCCAGGATCGCATCCTTTGCTCCGGGTATATTCCGCAATCTCATATCTGATCTGTCCTCCTGTAAACTTAAACGTAATCCTATCATACATGTTTTTTTTCTATTCATCAAGAAATTTTTCCCTTACAGATTCTTCAATAATTATGCTGTTTTATAACATATAAACAATAAAAAAGAAAATAATAACCATAAGACTGCTGTAAATTTGTGTGGAAATTCCTGAACAAAAGGTGTATCATAGGATAAAGTTCCACAAAGGCACAAATCCTGAAACCAAAAGGAGGTTGAATATGGAACAGATACTAAATAAACTGTCTGAAATAGAGCTTACTGCCAAACATATTATGGAAGAAGCGGACGAGACCAAAAAGGCACTTTCTGCAGAAATGGAGCAGGAATGCAAGGCTTTTGACGCTGCTCTGGAAAAGGAGACCAATGACAGGATACAGGAGCTGAGAAACAGTCTGGAAAAGAAAAAGGATGCAGAGATCACTGCGCTTCGTCGTGAAACCGAAAAAATTCTTTCTGATCTGGATGATTTCTACAGCAAAAACCACCAACAGCTTTCAGAGAAATTATTTCAGAAACTGCTGGAACACTGAAAGGAGGCGCAGCACAGCATGGGAAATCTCCTTTCCTACAGCGGGATCTCCGCTAAGATCCGTGCCATGCAGAGTAAACTGACTACAGAAGAACAGCTTCTTGAAATTCTTCAGCTTTCGGATGTTCCCCAGGTGATCGCCTACCTGAAACGTACACCGGAATATTCAGAAGTCTGGAAGGATCTTGATGAAAACGCTCTGCATCGAGGGCAAATTGAAAAGCTTTTGAAGACATCTATCTTCCACAACTTTTCACGGATCTATCAATTTGCCAGCAAAGAACAGCGCAAATTCCTGGAACTGTATTCCAAACGGTACGAAATCCGTGTGCTGAAAGAGATCATGACAGATCTTTTTGATCACAGGGATACTGATCCTGTGGATATCACACCTTACTGTGGATTTTTCCGCAAGCATTCCCGACTGGATCTGGATAAGCTTACCGCCTGCACGACCATGGAAGAATTTATTGCAGCCTTGAAAGGACATGAGTTTTATCAGCCCCTTTCACAGATACGCAATCATGAAAGCGCCCTGCTTTTTGATTATGGCATGGCACTTGATCTGTATTATTTTTCACAGATCTGGAATGTGCGCAAAAAACTTTTTTCCGGAAACGATCTCAAAGAGATCACCACTGCCTATGGTGAGAAATTTGATATGCTGAACCTTCAGTTTATTTTCCGGTCAAAGAGATATTTTCATATGGCGCCGGCAGACATTTATGCCCTGCTGATTCCTATGAATTATAAACTAAAAAAAGAAGAGATCAATGCTCTTGTGGAATCAACTACTTATGATCAGGCCCGCGCACTGTTCCGCAGGACTTACTATGGCAGAAAATACGAACATCTGGAAGCCCATAACCTGGAAGAATTTTATAATGTCATGCTCCGGGATACGCTGGAAAAGGAAGCCCGCAGAGATCCTTACTCTGTAGCAGTCCTTTATTCCTATCTGTATCATAAAGAGCATGAGGTCTATCGCCTGACTATCGCGCTTGAGTGTGTGCGTTACGGCGTGGATCCCCAGGAAGCGCTCCAGTATATCCGTAATAATTAACATTATCATCAACCCGGAGGTAACATCGTGATTGAAAAAATGAAATTTTTGAGCATCACAGGACCAAAGGCGGACATTGACAGAATGACGGAAACCTATCTTTCCAGATATGAGATACATCTGGAAAATGCACTTGCTGAACTGACAGAGGATGCAAATCTGTCTCCGTTTTTGGAGATCAACCCCTATCGTGAAGCTCTCACTTCCATCAGCAGCTTTTATGAACAGCTGGAAGATCCGGAAAGCATCACTCCGCAGCAAATGGACACAGAAACTGCCGTTTCTGTAGTTCGAAGAATCCAGAGGGAATCCCGGGAACTGGAAGAAACCCGTGAAAAGCTTCATGAACAACATGCGGAAATGATCGATTCCCTTAAGATCATCCGCCCATTCCGAAATCTGGACTATGACGTATCCGAAATCCTGAAGCTCCAATACATCCACTATCGCTTTGGACGTATTGAAAAACAGTATTTCAAAAAATTTGAAAAATATATCTATGATACACTGGATACTATTTTTCTGAAATGCAGTGAAGATGAACAATATTACTATGGCGTGTATTTTGTTCCCAAGCACCAGGCTCATAAAGTCCATGCAGTTTATTCCTCCATGCACTTTGAGCAGATTTTTGTTCCGGACTGCTATCAGGGTACCGCAAAAGAAGCGTTTTCCATCTTGGATAAGCTTCATAAGGATATCCACGCGGCACTGGAACAGAACAAAAAGGATTCCGAGAGATTCCTTATTGATAACCGTACCGCTATCGTTTCTGCAAAAGCAGCTCTGGAAGCCTGCTCTTCCAGCTTTGATATCCGGAGACTTGCCGCCTGCACAAAGGGAGAAAACAATACCTTCTATATTCTGTGCGGCTGGATGACAGAAAAGGATGCCCTGGCATTCCAGGAGGATATCAAAGACGACGATAAAATTTTCTGTCTGATGGAGGACGAACAGTCTCCTGCTAAAAAGACGCCGCCTACCAAGCTTCATAACCTGAAGCTTTTCAGACCTTTTGAGATGTATATTAAAATGTACGGCCTTCCCGCCTATAACGAAATGGATCCCACCTGGTTTGTGGCGCTTACCTATTCTTTTATCTTCGGAGCGATGTTCGGAGATGTAGGCCAGGGTCTTCTCCTCTTCTTTGGCGGACTGATCCTGTATAAAACAAAACATATGGATCTGGCAGGCATTATCAGCTGCGCCGGAATCTTCTCTACCTTCTTCGGATTTATGTATGGCAGTATCTTTGGATTCGAGGAAGTGCTGCACGCATTCTGGCTGAAGCCAATGACAGCCATGATGGATGTTCCCCTTGTGGGCCGTCTGAATGCCGTGTTCGTTATCGCCATTGGATTCGGAATGTTCCTTATTCTGACCTGTATGGTATTTAATATCATCAATTCTGTCCGTAACCATGATACGGAAAAAACATGGTTTGACAGCAACGCTGTTGCCGGACTTGTATTTTATGGCTCTATTGCCCTTTCTGCAGTGCTTCTGGTTTCCGGAAAAAAACTTCCTGCTGCTGCAGTTATGGCAGTAATGTTCGGTGTTCCGCTTCTTCTGATGTTCCTGAAGGAGCCCCTCACCAATCTGGTAGAAAAGAAAAAACAGATCTTTCCGGAGCAGAAAGGCATGTTCTTTGTACAGAGCTTCTTTGAGCTTTTCGAGGTACTGTTAAGCTACCTTTCCAACACCCTCTCCTTCCTGCGTATCGGCGCTTTTGCAGTCAGTCACGCGGCTATGATGGAGGTTGTGCTGATGCTTGCCGGAGCCACAGAAGGAGGATCTCCCAACTGGATCGTTATTGTCCTTGGAAATCTTTTTGTCTGCGCCATGGAAGGTCTGATCGTTGGCATCCAGGTTCTTCGTCTGGAATACTACGAGATCTTCAGCCGCTTCTATGCCGGAAACGGACGGGAATTTCTTCCTTTCAAAAAAAGGGAATGCCAGTAAATATGTAAGCAACCGGAAATTTTGTTACTGTGAGCAGTAACGGATTTTTCCCATAAAATTAATTTTATCATCAGGAGGATATTATCATGAACATGATCATTCAAATCGTAACAGCAATCGCACTGGTTCTCAGCATTATCGTACCTTTTGGCTGCTATTTCCTTGGAGAAAAAAGCAAAAAACGTTATAAACGTACATTAGCAGTAAACTGTTTTCTGTTCTTCGGCGTTATCCTTGTGGCTTCTGTCGTAATGTTTGCAGGAACTGCAAGCGTACAGGCTGCTTCCGGCGCTGAAAGCGGACTGGCTACCGGTCTTGGCTACATTGCAGCCGCTCTTGTTACAAGTATTTCCGGTCTTGGTTCCGGTATTGCCGTTGCCAGCTCCGCAAGTGCTGCTCTTGGCGCACTGAGCGAAGACGGTTCTCTTTTTGGTAAATCTATTATCTTCGTAGCTATGGCCGAAGGTATCGCTCTTTACGGACTGATCATCTCCTTTATGATCCTTGGTAAACTTTAAGAGGCATAATCTATGAAAATGTATTTAATCAGCGACAACATCGACACCTACACAGGCATGCGCCTGGCAGGTGTCGAGGGCGTAGTCGTCCATGAGCGTCAGGAACTTCGCGAGGCTCTGGAACGCACCATCGCAGACAAAGAAATCGGGATCATTCTCCTTACAGAAAAATTCGGAAGAGAATTCCCGGAGATCATTGATGACGTCCGGCTCCACCACAAAACTCCCCTGATCATTGAAATCCCTGACAGACATGGTACTGGAAGGAAACCGGATTTTATCACTTCATATGTCAATGAAGCAATCGGACTGAAATTATAGGCAGGTGTAAACATGACAATAGATGAAAAACTGCAGCATTTTTATGATATTTCTATAGAAGAAGCAAAAGAAGATGCAGCAAAAGAAATCCAGACGCACAGGGAAATGCTTTCCCAGATGCTGAATGAACATAAAGATGCCCGAAGACAGGGTGCGGAAGCAGAAATCAAGGCTGAAGCCGATCATGTCCGCAGAGAGATCAACAAGGCTCTGGCAGCAGAACAAATCACCCTGAAACGTCACTGGTCCCGAAAGCAGGAGGACCTGAAGGAGGATCTTTTCTCCGCAGTCAGAAAAAAGGTGGATACTTTTATGAAATCACCGGAGTATCTGGATTATCTCTGCAGGCAGATCCAGGAGGTACAGGAATTTGCCGGAACAGACGAAGTACACATTTCTCTTTCCTCCGGTGACAATGATAAGCTGGATGTCCTTACTGCAAAAACAGGTGCAGAGCTTACCGTTTCTAAAGATGATTTTATCGGAGGCGTACGCGCTGCCATCCCTGAAAAAAATATCATGATCGACAATTCCTTTCTGGAAGGACTGGAATCCATGCGTAAAGAATTCAAATTTGACGGAGGTCTGAATCATGAATAAAACAGGTATTATCTATGGAGTCAACGGTCCTGTCATCTACCTGAAGGGTGACCCTGGATTCAAGATCTCCGAGATGGTTTATGTAGGAAAAGAAAACCTGGTAGGTGAAGTCATTGGTCTGAAAAAAGGCATGACCACCGTTCAGGTTTTTGAGGAGACTACAGGACTCCGTCCGGGTGAAACGGTTACCGGAACCGGAGACGCCATCTCCGTACTTCTGGGACCTGGTATCATCCACAATATTTTTGACGGTATCCAGCGTCCTCTGGAAGAAATTGCAAAAACCTCCGGAAAATATATTTCCAGAGGCGTCAGTGTAGATTCTCTGGACACAGAAAAAAAATGGCACACACATATTACAGTCAAAGAGGGGGATGTTGTGGGTCCCGGCACTATTATCGCCGAGACGCAGGAAACAGCCTCCATTCTTCATAAATCCATGGTTCCGCCCACCATTACAGACGGAACTGTAATCAAGGCAGCCCCTGACGGAGACTATAACATTCTGGAGCCTATTGTAACTCTCCAGCTTCCTGACGGAAGTACAAAGGAACTGGCTCTGGCACAGAAATGGCCGATCCGAATCCCGCGTCCTACCCAGCTGCGCTTCCCGGCAAATGTCCCGCTGGTAACCGGACAGCGTATCCTGGATACTCTCTTCCCTATCGCCAAAGGCGGTACTGCGGCAGTTCCCGGCGGTTTCGGTACAGGAAAGACCATGACCCAGCATCAGATCGCCAAATGGTCTGACGCAGATATCATCATTTATATCGGCTGCGGAGAACGTGGAAACGAGATGACACAGGTTCTGGAGGATTTCAGTAAGCTGATCGACCCGAAATCAGGAAACCTGATGATGGACCGTACCACACTGATCGCCAACACCTCCAACATGCCTGTTGCCGCACGAGAAGCCTCTATTTATACCGGTGTGACACTGGCTGAATACTACCGCGACATGGGCTATGACGTAGCGATCATGGCAGACTCCACTTCCCGTTGGGCAGAGGCGCTCCGTGAGCTTTCCGGACGTCTGGAGGAAATGCCTGCAGAGGAAGGCTTCCCGGCTTATCTGGCATCCAAACTTTCCGCCTTTTATGAAAGAGCCGGAATGATGCAGAACCTAAACGGAACCGAAGGCTCTGTATCTATTATCGGCGCCGTATCCCCGCAGGGCGGCGACTTTTCCGAGCCTGTTACCCAGAATACCAAGCGTTTTGTCCGCTGCTTCTGGGGGCTGGATAAATCTCTGGCTTATGCCCGCCATTTCCCGGCGATCCACTGGCTTACCAGCTACAGCGAATATCTTGAGGATCTTTCTCCCTGGTATCGCGCCAATGTATCTCCGAAATTTGTCACAGACCGAAATCAGATCATGGCGATTCTCAACCAGGAAAGCTCTCTGATGGAGATCGTTAAGCTGATCGGAAGCGATGTTCTTCCGGATGACCAGAAGCTTACTCTGGAAATCGCCAGAGTAATCCGTCTCGGCTTCCTTCAGCAGAATGCATTCCATGACGAAGACACCTGTGTTCCTATGGAAAAACAGTTCCAGATGATGGAGATCATCCTTTATCTGTACGAAAAATCCCGGGCTCTTGTAAACAGAGGAATGCCCGTTTCCGTGCTGAAAGAAGACAACATTTTTGAGCGGATCATTTCTATTAAATATGATGTTCCAAACAACCAGCTGGAAAAATTTGACCAGTACAGAAAAGATATTGATGAGTTCTATGACAATGTATTAAAGAAAAACGGCTGACAGGAGGAAAGTTTTTATGGCAATCGAATATTTGGGATTAAGCGAGATAAACGGCCCTCTGGTAGTCCTGGAAGGGGTTAAAAATGCCGCCTATGAAGAAATTGTTGAATTTCATATGGATGACGGCACACAGAAGATCGGCCGTATTGTAGAAATTTATGAAGATAAAGCCGTGATCCAGGTTTTTGAAGGAACAGATAACATGTCCCTGACAAATACACATACACGACTTACTGGACATCCTATGGAAATCGGGCTTTCCCCTGATATCCTGGGACGTACCTTTAACGGAATCGGAGAGCCTATCGACGGCCTTGGAGAGATCACTCCTGAGGTGAAGCTGAATATCAACGGTCTTCCTCTGAATCCGGTTTCCCGTGAATATCCACGAAACTATATCAACACAGGTATCTCTGCCATCGACGGACTGACTACGCTGATCCGCGGGCAGAAGCTTCCTATTTTTTCCGGAAACGGTCTTCCACACGACAAACTTGCTGCACAGATCGTACAGCAGGCTTCTCTGGGAAGTGATTCCGATGAAAATTTTGCCATTGTTTTTGCTGCAATGGGTGTAAAATATGACGTAGCTGAGTTTTTCCGCCGTACCTTTGAGGAAAGCGGCGCTTCTGACCATGTTGTCATGTTCCTGAACCTGGCAAACGATCCTGTAGTGGAGCGTCTTCTTACTCCGAAGATTGCCCTTACTGCCGCTGAGTATCTTGCTTTTGAAAAAGGAATGCACATTCTGGTTATCCTGACGGATATCACCTCCTTCTGCGAGGCTATGCGAGAGGTGTCCTCCTCCAAGGGAGAAATCCCTTCCCGAAAAGGTTATCCGGGATATCTTTACAGTGAGCTTGCCACTCTTTATGAGCGTGCCGGTATCGTTCAGGGCGGAACCGGATCTGTTACACAGATTCCTATCCTGACTATGCCTAATGATGATATCACACATCCTATCCCTGACCTTACCGGATATATCACAGAGGGACAGATCGTTCTGGACCGTCAGCTCCACGGACAGGCAGTCTACCCGCCGATCAATGTGCTTCCGTCCCTTTCCCGTCTGATGAAGGACGGTATTGGAGAAGGATTTACCAGAGAGGATCATCAGGATGTAGCTAACCAGCTTTTCTCCTGTTATGCAAAGGTAGGCGACGCCAGAGCCCTTGCTTCCGTTATCGGTGAAGACGAGCTTTCCCCTCTGGATAAACAGTATCTGGTGTTTGGTAAAGCATTTGAGGCTGAATTTGTCGGACAGACAGAAACCGAAAACAGAAGTATTACAGAAACTCTGGATAAAGGCTGGGAACTTCTGGGACTTCTTCCAAAAGATGAGCTTGACCGAATCGATACCAGGATCCTGAACAAATACTATAAAGAAACTGTCCGCTAAAAAGCAGAGAACAAACAATCAACGGAGGTGATTTCTTGGATCCGAATACCTTTCCCACCAAGGGAAACCTTATACTTGCCAAAAACTCTCTGGCGCTTTCCCGCCAGGGCTTTGAGCTGATGGACAAAAAAAGAAACATCCTTATCAAGGAAATGATGGATCTCATCGATCAGGCAAAGGATATCCAGACACAGATCGATGAAACCTTCCGGACTGCTTACCGGGCTCTTCAGAAAGCCAATATGGAGATCGGTATTGCATTTGTGCAGCAGATCTCCTACACAGTGCCTGTAGAAAACTCCATCCGTATTAAAACGCGGAGCGTTATGGGTACAGAGATTCCTCTGGTGGAATATGATGCCAAAAGCACCAATACTCCTACTTACGCCTATTACAGCACAAAGATGTCCCTTGATCAGGCAAAGGCAGAATTTGAAAAAGTAAAAGAGCTTTCTATCCGGCTTTCTATGATCGAAAATGCCGCCATCCGCCTTGCCGCCAATATCAAAAAGACACAGAAACGTGCCAATGCGCTGAAGAACATCACAATCCCCAGGTATGAGGCTCTTACAAAAGATATCCAGAATGCTCTGGAGGAAAAAGAGAGAGAGGAATTCACAAGGCTCAAGGTAATCAAACGAATGAAACAGAATAACTCCTAAAGTTTCAGAGATATACACAGTTATACACAAATCCACCGGAAAGGAGAACATTCTCCCTTCCGGTGGATTTTTCTGTTTTCTTTATAAAACTACCTGATGTTGATTTTTTCGCCACCTACCACAATATATTGATTTGTTTGTATAACAAAACTTTTTCATATATTGTCAGATAATTTATTTCTTAAACTATAAAATCTCTCTTTTGTATAAAATATTTCCTTGAATTTTCACATCAGAAAAGTCAATAGATTTTTTTAATTTTTTGTCGAAAAATGTAATTTCATGATTATTAACCAAAACATCTGTTTTTTATCCGGTTATGTAAATCAGGTATTCCACATCCCTTTCCTGTGGATAATGTGGATAACTTTGTGCATAACTTGATTTTATAAGGTTTTCCACGTTTTCTGTTTGTGGAAAACTTTTACACCTCAATGTGTATAATCTACAGCCTTCGACATTCTTTGTGCAATCTGCCAAACCCTCGATTATTTCAGATAAGTTCCGACACCAACCGGCGTTTCATAATCATAATCCGAGATTTTGATTCCGGACGCAGAAGTGCTGGCATGGATAATCTTTCCATCCCCAATGTAAAGAGCCACATGGCTGATCCCACCTCCGTAGAAAACCAGATCCCCTGTTTCAATTTCACTGATCTCTTTTTTCCTGGAAGCATTAAACTGTGCAGCCGCCACTCTGGGAAGCTCATATCCGAATTCCTTAAATACAGACATCACAAATCCGGAACAGTCAGCGCCCCTGGTGAGACTGGTGCCACCATATACATAAGGATTGCCTTCAAACTGCAGCGCAAAGTCCACAAGCTCTTTCCTTTCCGCCACGCGTTTCCTCTCCACTTTGCGGTTCGTTTCCTCCACCATTGCGGCGATCTTTTCCGCACGCTCCGCAGAAGCTCTTCTTTCAGCCGCAATATTTTTCTGTACTTTCAATTCCTGATACTCCTGTCCTTTCTCCTGGGCATGAGCCGCCATGTCGTTTACCATGGCGGTGATGCTTTCTGTCTCTATTCCTTCGCTGCCATCTGTAAATGTATCCTCTTCCACTGCCGCCTCTGTCCTTCCATCGCTGAAATCAGCCGCGGAAACACCAGTTAAAGTCATAGAAGTTACACATACACCTAACACTACTGCTGTAATTTTTTTAAACATTGAACTCTCCTTTTTCATTCCTGTTCACTTCAGGTTCTGCCGCTGCTTTCTGATCGTTTCTTAAAAATCCGGAACAAACCAGACAAAAAACAAAACAGATAACTCACGGCTGCATTCAATTGCGTATGTTACCATGAATTTACCTGTTTTGTCAAATTTTATTACATTTTTGTTACATTAAAACAAACTAAAGTCTTCTCAAAAACTCGTGATACTTTTGCTTCACTTCCCTTTGTCTGGCCTCGCTTATAGGAAGAACCGCGTTGTTTTCCATCTCAACTCTGTCCGGATAATATCTGCATACTCCATGAGGATTTATCAGATATGACTGATGGATCCGAATAAAAGGACAGCAGCCTTGTTCCAAATCCTTTTCTATTGTCCCAAGTCGTCCATAGAAAGTATCGTTTTCCTCCTTTCCATGAAGGATGATCTGCCTTCTGTGGCTTTCAAAATACAGAATATCCCTGAAAGGAATACGAAATGTCGCGTGTCTGCTTGAATAAGTAAAATAGTGCAAATGCCTCTGTATCCTCTCCAGTGCCCGGGTAAAGTATTCTTCGAACTTTTCTTCATCCAAAGGCTTTTTAAGATATCGAAAAGGCTCTGTTTCAAACATTTCCGTAAAATAAGTCTCATGAGAGGTTGTGTAAATTACAAGTACTTCCGAAAGCTTCTTCTTTACCTCCCGAACTGTATATATCCCATCTCTTTTTCCCATTTCAACATCCATGTATACAAGATCATAGAAACTATCATTAAAAACTGCCTGCAGAAAACTTTCCCCATCTGAAAATACTTCTGTATCTATTCGGACACCTTCCTTCTTTCCATAATCCAAAATTTTTTCTTCCAATGACGCTGCAAACTGCACATCATCATCACATACAGCAATATTTATCATAATGTGTCTCTCCCCTTTCATTTGATTGTGTTTCTTACTGAAACATTTTTATTTCTATCCGTTTTTTATCCACTTTATTTTTTTCTCATATGATTATATTTCTCTGATTTTTAGTTTCTAATTCCGACTGTTTTTTCTTCTTTCTAACAAAAGGAGAAAAATCATGGATACGACTAACTTTATTTCCACTCTCAACCAGGCAAAACAGGGAAGCACACAGGCTCAGGAAATGCTAATCCGCAAATTTCTGCCTTTGATACGTAAATATGCATATAAATGTCATGCAATGGAATTTGAAGATGCACAGCAGGAACTGATCTTTGCTCTTTTAACAGCTGTTCAAACCATAACATACATTCAAAACGAAGGAGAATGTATCCGTTATCTTCAAAAGGGAATACTGAATCATTTTAAATATCTTTGCCGTACTTCTATTCGCCATAAGGAATACGAACAAATATCAGCAACAGATAACTTCACCATACTTCCAGCTTATGGGGATTTCAGCCTTATAGATCTAAATCTTTCACTTGCCCAGTATATGAAATCCCTTTCACCAACCAAACAGAGTATTCTGCAGTACGCACTTATTGATGAATACTCCAGTTCTGAAATTGCAGCTAAACTACAACTCTCCGTTCAATATGTAAACCGTGTAAAAAAGGAATTTCTGGCAGAAAGGAGAAAATTCACATGAAATCCGAACATACGATACAACTCCTGTTATCCTGGATAATCACCTGGATCAGCACCAAATTTCAGGCATTTGGCATACTGCTCCTGTGCCTCTTATTCCTTATGTTCATTGATTATATCACAGGAATGCTTGCCAGCCGTAAGGAAGGGATTGAACACCCTGACGATACTTCTTACGGATTGAACTCCCAAAAGGGTTTCATAGGAATTATGAAAAAAACCGGATGCTGGCTGATCATCTGCAGCGTTTTTTTTGTAGATGAACTACTGCTTCATTCTGCAAAAAGTCTTGGAATCACCTATCCCGGAAACCTCTATCTTGGAGTTTTTGTCACCGTATGGTACTCTCTTAATGAAGTATTATCGATTATTGAAAATGCCGGCAGAATAGGTGTGCCCATTCCTCAGAAACTTAAGACATACATTTCCATTCTAAAAAAAGAAATTAATGATAAAGACAGCCTTCCGTAATGGAGCGCTGTCTCTTTTAGTCCAGTCTCAGCAGTTCATGTATCTTTTCTTTTACACAAGCTCTGTGTGCAGTACTGACCGTTAATTCTGCTCCATTTTCCATAATGATCTTTGAAGATTGGTATTGGGATATATGATGATAGTTTACTAGATATGACTGATGAATCCTGATAAAAGGAACAACGGATTTTTCCAGTTCCTCTTCAACATTTGATAATTTTCCATAGAAATAATCTGTACCCTGTTTTGTATAAATATATATTTTACGATATATGCTTTCAAAATAAAGGATATCTTTTAGCCGTATTTTATTTTCCCGATAATGATTTCTATAAGAAAAATAAAGAATCCTTGTCTCCAGAATATCCAACGCTTTCTTCAGGCATTGCCGAAACTGATCCGGATACAGCGGTTTCTTCAAAAATCCAATTGGACTCACCTCAAACAATTGAAGCGCGTATTCTTCATAACCAGAAATATAAATCAGCTGTACATCTTCATCAATTTCTCTGATTGTTTTTGCTGCACGGATACCATCTATTTGTTTCATCTCTATATCCATAAAAATAATATCAAAACAGTTTCCCTGTCGCATGGATTCCAACAACGTAGATCCATCAAAATAAACACAGATTTCAAAAGAATATGCCCTGCCAAAATCCAAAATCATTTCTTCTACCCGCGTTGTAAATACAATGTCATCATCACAAATAGCAACCCTTATCATTTCTTATCCTCCAGATATTTATTCAGCATTACCTGAAATGACAGAAGAAATTCTCTTTCCTCTTCATTTAAAGGACGTTGTATTTCAATTGTTAAAGGTTCTTTTCCCTCATTCATTGATGAAATACAGCCTTCCAGCAATTCATTTGGCGTAGTATCCAAAATCTGACACAGTCTGATCAGAATATAAAGAGTACAGGTTTTATGCCCATTTTCAGTAAGCGCTTAATTTTTAGGTATGATAGAAAAAATCCCCGACTACTTTTCAGTAGCCGGAGCACCTTGACAATTCACATATAATTGATTTGATTCATTTACACGATGTTCGATTTCAGCTTTGACAGTTTCGTTCCATGGAGCCAGAAGTTCTAATTCATCATCGCTCATCCTATCATTAGGCACTTTTTCCAGCAGATAAGTAAGATAGTGATAGACGTTTACTCCATTGGCTTTTGCC
>USDN01000047.1 GCA_900553515.1 uncultured Blautia sp.
AACAGACCCTTATAGGGTCAAAGCAAACCACCGGCTAAGCCGGTGGTCGTGATTAATGGAAGTTTTCTGTTGATAAATAAAAGAAATTATCGTACAATCATTATTGTGGTATTTTTTCTTCAGAAGGGAAATACTAGAATTGTTCAGATAAACTGGAAGAAAAAATTGGATAAAGGATAAAAATACATGAATATAAGAAGAATTGCAGCAGTCTGGGCGGCAAAAACCGCAGGTTTTGTCTGTAAAAAAATGGGCAGGCAAGGTGTGACATGGGCTGGAAAGATCGCTCTTAAAATCTATCCTCCTATTCTGAAAGAACTTGCAGCAGAGGTACGTAAGGATATTTTTGCAGTCTGTGGTACAAATGGAAAGACAACTACGAATAATATGCTGTGTGCAGCCCTGGAAGCAGAAGGACAGAAAGTAATCTGTAACCATACCGGTTCCAATATGCTGAATGGTGTAGTTGCAGCTTTTGTATTAGGAGCAAAATTAAACGGACATATGGATGCAGACTATGCCTGCATTGAGGCCGATGAGGCATCTACCAAATATATTTTTCCTCAGATCCGGCCGGACTATATGGTTCTGACCAATCTGTTCCGCGATCAGCTGGATCGATACGGGGAAATTGATATTACCATGAATATTCTGGAAACTATGATACGGTCTGTGCCGGAAATGAAAGTGCTCGTAAACGGAGATGATGCACTTTCTGCATATCTTGCTATGGACAGTGGGAACCCCTGTATTTTTTACGGAATCAGTCAGCCGGTGATGAAGAATGATACAAACGAGATCCGTGAAGGTCGTTTCTGTAAGAGATGTGGAGAAAAACTCCAATACAGTTTCTATCATTACAGTCAGCTGGGAGAATATTGCTGTCCTCAGTGCGGATTTAAACGCCCTTGTCTGGATTTTGATGCAGAAGACGTACTGGTAGGGGACAGACTTTCTTTTCGTGTAGAAAACAGGCTGATCTCAGCGAATTACAAAGGCTTCTATAACGTATATAATATCCTTGCTGCTTATGCCGGGGTACGGACTGCCGGATTTAAGGGCGAACATTTTACGGATATGCTGAAAAAATTCAATCCGGAAAATGGACGAATGGAACAGTTCCGGATTCAGGGAACAGGGATTACTTTAAATCTGGCAAAAAATCCTGCGGGATTTAACCAGAACATTTCTGCAGTGATGCAGGATACTGCGCCAAAGGACGTTATCATTGCGATTAATGATAACGCTCAGGACGGAATCGATATTTCATGGCTTTGGGATGTGGATTTTGACCGTTTTGGTGAAGAAAGTATCCGAAGTATCACTGTCAGCGGTATTCGCTGTCAGGACATGCGTTTGAGACTGAAATATGTGGATATCCCGTCAGTACTTGAACCGGATGTGGAAAAAGCCATCAGAGACAGGATCAAAGACGGAACAGGCAATCTGTATGTACTTGTAAATTATACAGCGCTGTTCAGTACCAGAAATATTCTGAAGAAATTGGAGGGTGAGCAGAAATGAAACTTACAATAGGACATTTATATCCGGATCTGCTGAACCTCTATGGTGACAGAGGCAATATTCAATGCCTGATGAAGAGATGCCAGTGGAGAGGGATTGAGGCAGAGACGATTTCATTTGAATCGAATGACAGAATTGATTTTTCCGGGCTTGATATTGTCCTTCTGGGAGGAGGATCAGACCGGGAGCAGATGCTTGTCTGTGAAAAGCTAAAAGAAATCCAGGGAGATTTTAAGAAATATGTAGAGTCGGACGGAGTCGTGATCGCTATCTGCGGAGGATATCAGCTGCTTGGAAAATATTACAAGACAGACCAGGGTATGATTACAGGACTGGATCTTGTGGATATGTATACGGAGCAGGGAGACGGAAGGCTTATTGATAATATCGTACTGAAAAGCGAGCTTTTTGATATGCCGATTGTGGGATTTGAAAATCATGGAGGAAGAACCTGCATTAAAGACAATCAGCCTTTGGGCAAAGTTTTGGCTGGTTCGGGAAATGACGGCATTTCCGGTTATGAAGGAGTGGTTTACAAAAATGTGATAGGTACTTATCTGCACGGGCCTCTGCTTCCCAAAAATCCCCAGCTTGCAGACTGGCTGATTCTTCGTGCTTTGAAGAAAAAGTACGGAGAAGGGGTGGAACTTACTGCACTGGATGATATCCAGGAAAAGGAAGCAAATGATTATATTTACAAAAGGTTTGTGAAATAATACTTGCAATAGAAAATAGCTGACGTTATAATGAAGCCATGGAACGGGTATGACCGTTTCCTAATTGAAATCTGAAAGGAGCAGTTATTATGCAGAAATATGTATGTGAGCCATGCGGATATGTATATGATCCTGAGATCGGAGATCCGGACAGCGGAATCGAGCCGGGTACTGCATTTGAAGATCTTCCCGAAGATTGGGTATGCCCGGTCTGCGGAGTAGGCAAGGACGATTTTGTACTGGAAGATTAAGTAACCAGTCATGAAGGTGCCGAAAGCAAAATGCTTTTGACACCTTCTGTTTTTATTCATTAGGAATTTTTGGAGTTCGAAGCGGATTTGTCTGCTTTGATTCCAGATGGAAGGAACCGTATGGTAATTGCGGGGCCTTTTTGGACAGAAAGGAATGTATCATGAAAAGAAAGACAGCAGTTGTTTTAATGGGATCCCTGATGGCGTTGACTGTCCTTTCGGGATGCGGAAATAATGAAGCTACAGAAGCTGCCAGTGAAAGTGCCCAGACAGAGGACGAAGGCACAGGAGACGATGCAGAGATGCAGGAGGTTCTTGAGGAAGAAGAGGAGCAAAAGGAAAAAGAGGCAGAGAAAGAAGCTGAAAAAGAAAATAAAGATTCCGAAGAAACCAGTGAAAACGAAGAGGAAGAAGTGATTTCGGAGGAGGAATCAGAAGAGGAGACTACAGATCAGGTAGCAGTCTTGTTCCCTGATGAAAAAAACTGGTCTGATGATGCTGGTGAACTTGAAGCAAATTTTATAGAAGATGGATATGAACCTTTGATCTTTTATGCGGAAGGTGATGGATCTAAACAGGTATCTCAGATCCAGGAGATGCTTGCTGCGGAGGTCAAGGCATTTGTTATTGCTCCAGTGGATCCATATGGGCTTACAGACGCACTGGCTCCTGTCAAGGAGGCAAAAATCCCGGTATTTTCCTACGATCAGCTGATTATGGATACAAATGCAGTAAAATATTATACGACCTTTGGAGGGCGGCAGGCCGGGAATATGATCGCCGAAGAGATCGTAGAAAAAGCAGAACTTGAAAAGGTCCGTGAAGAAAAAGGTACCAGGACCATAGAGTTTCTTATGGGTTCTCTGGATAATACCCAGGCTCTGTTTCTGTACAATGGTGTGATGGAAATTCTGCAGCCATATCTGGATGATGGAACTCTTGTGTGTACATCAGGAAAAATAAGTTTTGATGATACCGGAATTCTCAGATGGAGCAGAGAATCAGCAGAAACAAGGTTCCGGGAGATTCTTGAAGATTCTTATGAAGAAGGACAGCTGCCGGATATTATCTGTACAGGCTTCGACCAGGCGGCGCTGGCGGCAGCCAAAGTTCTGGAAGAAGGCGGTGCAGTTCCCGGAAGTGAAACGTGGCCCATGATCACAGGAGTGGAATGTGAGCCGGAAGCAGTGAAGGCAGCAGCTTCAGGGAAAATAGCATTTAGTCTTTTTATGGATTACAGAACTCTTGCAGATGCCTGTGAGCAGATGGTTCATGAATATCTTAACGGAGAAGAAGAACCGGAAGTTAATGACTATGAACAGTATGACAACGGCGTAAAGATCATTGGAACGTATCTCTGCGAACCTCAGATTATCGATGGAGATAATTATGAAATTCTTATTGATAATGGATATTATGAGGAAGAAGAGGTGCGGCCGGAGGCAACTCCGACGCCAACATTAGAACCGACGTCCACTCCTGCTCCGGAGCCAACTGCAACTGAAACACCGGAACCCACTGAAGAGCCTGAACCGGAAGAAGAGGCGAAGCCGACTCCTACACAGAAACCCCGGATTACATTAAGAGGAAGCAAATAAATGACGTCTGTGCAGGGATAAGAAAATGTGTTTTTGCTGATCGTGCTCAGATGTATATGAAAAAGACAGATCACAGTGTTTTGTGAAAGTTCCGTAGACGAAGGAAATCTCACAAAGCACAGGATCTGTCTTTTTGACATTCATTGTCTGTAAAGAGCAGCAGACAAAAAACGTTTATTGCAGATATTTATCTGAAGGTAAGGGAATCGTCAGTCATGGAATCAATGATAGCCAGTGATTCCAGACGGACACCCATTTCACGGATCGTCTGCCCGCCTGTCTGGAAGCCTTTTTCTATAACGATTCCGGCACCCTCCAGCGTCGCACCGGATTCTTTGACAATATCAATCAGACCCATCAGGGCACAGCCGTTGGCAAGGAAATCGTCGATGAGAAGTACATGGTCTTCCGGTCCAAGGAATTTCTTGGAAAGGATTACATCGTAAACTTTTTTGTGAGTAAAAGATTCTACTTTGGAACGGTACATTTCTCCATCCAGGTTTAAACTCTGTGCTTTTTTGGCAAAGATCACAGGTACGTCAAAATACTGGGCTGCAATGCAGGCAATCCCGATACCGGAAGCCTCGATGGTCAGGATTTTGGTGATGGGACAGTCGGCAAAACGTCTTTTAAATTCTTTGCCGATTTCATTAATAAGTGTAATATCCATTTGATGATTCAAAAAACTGTCTACTTTTAAAATATTTCCCGGCTTTACAATGCCGTCTTTCAGAATACGATCTTTTAAAAGCTGCATGATTTCTCTCCTTTAATCTCTGTACATTGAAATAATCTCTAAGAAATTATATCTAATATACGCTATTCTTCCGGGAAGTTCAATTCTTTTCGAGAAATATTTACAAAAATTTTGTGGCAGCCTGTATAAAATGTTGTGTTCCCTCCCGTTGCATTGACTGGAAAGGTCTGGTACAATGAAAAAAGTGAGGAGATTTTAAAGATGAAAGAATATGAAGTAATATGGGAAATATTTAATAAGTGCCCCCGAAATCAGATGCGGGACGTGTTTGTAGAGGAAATTGAGATTGAAGATCCGGAAGAATATGTGAAGCAGAAATTTCAGGGAAAAGAAGTTTTCTATGAAAAGACAGTTCTGGAAGACGGGACAGTGATCTTTGATATCGAGACTTCCGGTATAAAACAGAGATGCTCCTTTACAGAATTTTAAAAGCTGTGTTATAATGGCTGTTGGCGGTATAAACAGGATATCCGCCCACGCCCGTAAGGGACGGGAAAGGAGCACGCATGAGCGAGACAAAAGAGACCCATGTGCATGTCATGGAAGACGGCAGTGTGGTAGAACATTCCCATGGAGAGCATGGTCATTATCACAGCCATGCCCAGACAAAGGCTGTGCTGAACCGTTTATCCAGAGCTATTGGTCACATGGAATCTATCAAGCGCATGGTGGAAGACGGCCGGGACTGTTCCGAAGTTCTGATCCAGCTTTCAGCAGTAAAATCTGCTATTAATAATACTGGCAAGATCATTCTTCAGGATCACATCGAGCATTGCATTGTGGATGCAGTAGAGCATGGAGATCGGGAAGCGATCAAAGAACTGGAAAAAGCCATTGACCGTTTTATGAAATAATATCTGATCTGTTTTTTATGCAGACAAATATATAGAAGGAGAAATAAAATGGCAAAAGAATGTAACAGCAAAACCTGCGACAAAACAAGCTGTGAAGGATGCAGCAACAAAGGAAAAAATATGGATCTTATGGCAGAAGCAAACGCCATGTCCAATGTAAAACATGTGATCGGTGTTGTCAGCGGTAAAGGCGGCGTAGGAAAATCTTTCGTGACTGCATCACTGGCAAACCGTATGGCGGCAAAAGGATTTAAAGTAGGTATCCTTGACGCAGATATCACAGGACCGTCCATCCCAAAAATGTATGGACTGAAGGGCTCTGCAAAGGGGGATGAAAGCGGAATCTATCCAATGGAAACCGCAAACGGAATTGAGGTTATTTCCGTGAACCTTCTTCTTCCCACAGAGGAAACTCCGGTTATCTGGAGAGGACCGATCCTTGCAAATATGGTAAAACAGTTCTGGACAGACGTAATCTGGGGCGACCTGGACTATCTGTTTGTGGACATGCCTCCGGGAACCGGCGACGTACCTCTTACAGTATTCCAGTCACTTCCGGTTGACGGTATCGTGATCGTAAGTTCTCCTCAGGATCTCGTTAAGATGATTGTCAAAAAGGCATACAACATGGCTGAGATGATGAATATTCCGGTGCTTGGCATTGTAGAAAACTACAGTTATGTAAAATGTCCGGACTGCGGAAAAGAGATCAAAGTTTTCGGCGAGAGCCACATTGATGAGATTGCGGCAGAACTGAATGTTTCTGTTCTGGGCAAAATGCCTATTGAAGCATCTTTTGCGGAGTATGCAGATAAAGGCGAATTTGATAAGGTAGTAAATTCTTATCTTGAAAAAGCAGACAGTCATATGCCTGCCTGAAAACAGGATAAGGAATTAATATAAGCTCAAAAATACTATGGCCTGTTGGCCGGATTGAGAAAGGAGTCTCACATGAGCAACGTAAGACGTGTTTATGTAGAAAAGAAACCTGCCTTTGCAGTTCAGGCAAAGGAATTGAAGCATGAGATCAGCAGCTATCTGGGAATCAAATCTGTTACCAGCGTAAGAGTGCTGATCCGTTATGACGTGGAGAATATTTCTGACGAGGTATTTGAAAAAGCCTGCAGGACAGTATTTGCAGAGCCTCCGGTAGATGATCTCTATAAAGAGAGTTTTGAGTCTGGCAAGGACGCAAAGATTTTTTCTGTAGAATATCTTCCGGGACAGTTTGACCAGAGAGCGGATTCCGCAGTACAGTGTGTGCAGTTCCTTGATGAGAATGCACAGCCTATCATCCGCTCCGCTACTACCTATGTGATCGAAGGAGATATCACAGAGGAAGAACTTGAAGCTGTTAAGCACCATTGCATCAACCCGGTAGACTCCCGTGAGACAGGGGCAGATAAACCGGAAACACTTGTGACAGTTTTCCCGGAACCGGAAGACGTAAAGATTTTTGACGGGTTTAAGGACATGTCTGAAGAAGATCTGAAGACTCTTTATGATTCTCTGAATCTTGCAATGACTTTTAAGGACTTCCAGCATATCCAGAACTATTTCCAGGGTGAAGAAAGCCGTGATCCGTCCATGACAGAGATCCGCGTACTGGATACCTACTGGTCTGACCATTGCCGTCACACTACTTTTTCCACTGAGCTGACAGATGTGAAATTCGGAGAAGGCGATTACAGAGAACCTATCGAAAAAACATATGAGCAGTATCTGGGAGACAGAGCAGTTCTTTATAAAGACCGTGACGATAAATTTGTATGTCTGATGGATCTTGCACTGATGGCAATGAAAAAACTGAAATCTGAAGGCAAGCTTCAGGATCAGGAAGAATCTGACGAGATCAATGCCTGCAGTATCGTAGTTCCTGTTGATGTAGACGGTAAGGAAGAAGAGTGGTTGATCAACTTCAAAAACGAGACCCATAATCATCCTACGGAGATCGAGCCTTTCGGCGGTGCAGCTACCTGCCTTGGCGGAGCTATCCGTGACCCGCTTTCCGGAAGAACATATGTATATCAGGCTATGCGTGTAACCGGCGCGGCAGATCCTACTGTTTCTGTAAAGGAAACGCTGAAAGGCAAGCTTCCGCAGAAGAAACTGGTAAGAGGCGCAGCTCATGGCTACAGTTCTTATGGAAACCAGATCGGTCTGGCTACCGGCTATGTAAAAGAAATCTATCATCCGGATTATGTTGCGAAACGTATGGAAATCGGTGCGGTTCTTGGCGCTGCTCCAAGACGTGCGGTGATCCGCGAAAACTCTGATCCGGGAGATATCATCATCCTTCTGGGAGGACGTACCGGACGCGACGGTATCGGCGGTGCAACAGGATCTTCCAAAGTACATACAGAGGCTTCTATCGAGGTATGCGGCGCAGAGGTACAGAAGGGTAATGCGCCTACAGAGCGTAAGATCCAGCGTATGTTCCGCAGAGAAGAAGTAAGCTGCATCATCAAGAAGTGTAATGACTTTGGCGCAGGCGGTGTATCTGTTGCGATCGGAGAGCTGGCGCCGGGACTTCGTATCAATCTGGATAAGGTTCCGAAGAAATACGCAGGTCTTGACGGTACAGAGATCGCGATCTCTGAATCTCAGGAGCGTATGGCAGTTGTAGTAGATCCAAAAGATGTAGATAAATTCCTTGGTTTTGCCAATGAAGAAAACCTGGAGGCAGTTCCGGTCGCTGTTGTTACAGAGGAGCCGAGACTTGTACTTACATGGAGAGACAAGGAGATCGTGAATATCTCCCGTGCTTTTCTTGATACAAACGGCGCTCATCAGGAGACAACCGTAGAGGTAGAAATCCCTGACAAAGAGGGATGTATCCTTACAGAACGCCAGGATGTGCCGGATGTAAAGGCAAAATGGCTGGAGACACTGGCAGATCTGAACGTCTGCTCACAGAAAGGTCTTGTGGAAATGTTTGACGGTTCCATCGGAGCCGGAAGCGTTCTTATGCCTCATGGCGGCAAATATCAGATGACAGAAACACAGGCAATGGTTGCCAAGGTTCCTGTTCAGAATGGAAATACAAATACAGTTACTATGATGAGTTACGGTTTTGACCCGTATCTTTCCTCCTGGAGTCCTTATCATGGCGCTGCTTATGCAGTTACTGAGTCTGTGGCAAGAATCGTGGCAGCAGGCGGTGATTTCCATAAGATCCGCTTTACGTTCCAGGAATATTTCCGTCGTATGACAGAAGATCCGAAACGCTGGAGCCAGCCGTTTGCAGCGCTTCTTGGCGCATATGCGGCACAGCTGGGCTTTGGCCTTCCGTCTATCGGAGGAAAAGACAGTATGTCCGGTACTTTTAATGAGATCGACGTACCGCCGACACTGGTATCCTTTGCTGTTGATACAGGCAAGCTTCAGGATGTTGTTACACCGGAGCTGAAAAAAGCCGGCAGCAAGCTTGTATGGCTTCGTGCACCGAAGGATGCTTATCAGCTTCCGGACTACGAAGGAATTATGGAGCAGTACGACAAGCTTCACAATGATATGAAGGAAGGACGTGTCCTTTCAGCATACGCCCTTGACCGTCATGGCCTTGCAGCCGCAGTTTCCAAGATGGCATTTGGTAACGGACTTGGACTGAAGATCGAGCATAATGTAGATCCGAGAGACTTCTTTGCACCGGGCTTTGGTGATCTGGTACTTGAAGTTCCGGCAGAAAAGGTTTCTCAGCTTTCCATCACTTATACAGTGATCGGTGAGGTTACAGATGACGGTAAGTTCTCCTACGGCAATACAGAGATCACCCTGGAAGAAGCAGAAAATGCATGGAAGGGAACCCTGGAAAAAGTATTTAAGACAGATTCCGGTGAAAACGACGGATCTAAAGCAGTATTCGTTGCAGGCAAAAATGATTCTGCCGACGGAAATGTAGATGAAAACGGTCTTTTCCATACCAACCGCGTATATATCTGCAATCACAAGATTGCGAAACCTCGTGTGTTTATTCCTGTATTCCCGGGAACCAACTGCGAGTATGACAGCACCCGTGCTTTTGAACGTGCAGGTGCAGAAGTTGATGTAAAGGTATTTAAGAACCTGACGGCAGCAGATATCCATGATTCTGTAGAACTGTTTGAAAAGGCCATCGGTCAGGCGCAGATGATCATGTTCCCGGGCGGATTCTCTGCCGGTGATGAGCCGGATGGATCAGCGAAGTTCTTTGCAACAGCATTCCAGAATGCCAAGATCAAAGAAGCTGTTATGAAACTTCTGAAAGAGAGAGACGGTCTGGCACTTGGTATCTGTAATGGTTTCCAGGCGCTGATCAAACTGGGACTTGTTCCATATGGCGAAATCTGCGGACAGAAGGAAGATTCTCCGACACTGACTTATAATACTATCGGACGTCATATTTCCAGGATGGTTTATACAAGAGTAGTCAGCAATAAGTCTCCATGGCTGCAGAAAGCACAGCTTGGCGGTGTATACTGTAACCCGGCATCTCATGGTGAGGGACGTTTCGTTGCCAATGATGAATGGCTTGCGAAACTTATGGCAAACGGACAGATTGCAACACAGTATGTAACTGCAGACGGTGAGCTGGATAACAGCGAAGAATGGAATGTAAACGGTTCTTACCTGAATATTGAGGGTATCACCAGTCCGGATGGACGTGTACTTGGCAAGATGGCTCACAGCGAGCGTCGTGACAATGGTGTAGCTGTTAATATTTATGGAGAGCAGGATATCAAGATCTTTGAATCCGGCGTAGAATATTTTAAATAATACAAAAAAACGATCCAGTCATCAAAATGGTGACTGGATCGTTTTTTATGTGGAAAACATTCTTTTTTATGGTTCCGGCTGTGGAAAAAAACGACGGGAAACAGTTTTTGCCATTTCTTCCGGTGATTCTTTCATATCGCTGTCCATCCAGGTGAGGATGATGCCGCACAGTCCAAAGGAAATAAAAATCTGACGGTAATATTCATTCCGGTCCGGTGTGTTAAAATCGTGGAATTTCAGGATCAGCCGGTTCAAAAGCATGACAGAAAGATTTGCCCGGATCAATGTCTGTACGATATCATGGATGGAATAAAAAAACTGAAAAAAGCTCAGGGATAATTCGTATGCAGAAGAAGACTCCTTTCGGGGATGTTCCCGGATCCACTCGGATATCAGCTTATCCAGTTTAAATTCGATCACGTTTTCTTTTGAGGTAAAATTGCGGTAATAGGTGATCCGGCTTACATTTGCAAGTGAGGTGATCTCGCTGACCGTGATTTCTTCGATAGATTTTGTCCGCAGCAGGATAAAAAGCGCGTCTGCCATACATTCTTTCAGAAAATCTCCGGAATTCTTTTTTCGTGCCATTGATACAAATTCTCCTGTTTTGTTTCATTTATCAGCAGCTTCATTGATTTTTCAGCGGAATATGTTATAGTATGTTCCACTGATACATCTGTAACATATATTTTAGAGAAACAGCCGGATCTTGTCAATCCGCTGCAGGAGGTAATTTTAGATGATGATCATTACAGATTCCGCTTCTGATATTACAGAAAAAGAAGCGGAGGAGATGGATATACGCCTGGTATGGCTGAAAACTAAATTTTCCGACGGGGATTTTCCAATGAAAACAGAGGAAGATTTTTGTCACTTTTTTGATAAACTGGCAGAGGAAAAAGATCTTCCAATGACCAGCCAGCCGTCTCCGGAAGAATATCTGGAATTTTTTGAGGAGGCAAAGTCAAAGGGCGAAGAGGTTCTTGTACTTACTTTATCAAGTGGACTCAGCGGGACGATCAATGCCGCAAACCTTGCAAAACAGATGAGTGAATATGATAAGATCTGGATCATTGATTCAGAGCAGGCTATTATCACTCAGCGTTTTCTTGTACAGAAGGCTGCGGAACTGAGAAAAGAAGGAAAAAATACAGAGGATATCGTAAAAATCCTGGAGGATCTGAAAAAACGTGTTACCGTCTGCGGGATGCTGGATACACTTACTTATCTCAGAAAGGGAGGGCGAATTCCGGCGGCGCTGGCCGTAGTAGGAAATATGCTGCATATCAAACCGGTGATCGAGCTTAAAGACAAAACACTTGCCATGCTGGGAAAGGCAAGAGGCAGAGCCGGAGGTATGAAATACCTGTGGAAAGAATTTGAGTCATATGATATAGACAGAGAAGCGCCGGTATATTTTGGATATACCTCAGACCGGGAGCTTGGAGAGAAATTTATGATGGACACCGTAGAAAAATATGGTCTGAAAAATTATAAGCTTTATCCGGTAGGCGGAATCATTGGCACTCATGTAGGACCGGCCTGTGTTGCCATCAGTTTTGTGAAAAAATCACAGTAGTACGCATTGACAAACAGGAATCCAAAAGCTATAATGAGGAACATAGTCAATATGTTTAACACGCTGACGAGAAGAGTAGACTGCGGACTGCTTCAGAGAGGGGCACATATGGTGAGAGTGCTCTGGCAGGAATCAGTTGAAGACCACCTCTGAGTGACCTTAATCCGGTCCGGTGATACCGTTATCATCAAAAAAGCGGCTGAATTTTCTGATTTCACAGGTTTGTTCTGAAGAGGACAGGGCAGAAATCAGAGTTCTGGCAATCAGGGTGGAACCACGGGCAGAATATCTCGTCCCTTACAGTATTGTTACTGTAAGGGACTTTTTATATTTATAGAAGTAAACGACTTTTATAATGAGAGAAAAGTCCCGGACAGCGATAAAAAAGAAAAGGAGAAAAATCATGATCATTACTTTAAAAGACGGATCAACAAAAGAATATGCAGAAGCAAGATCAGTTATTGACATTGCCTCTGATATCAGCGAAGGTCTTGCACGCGTGGCATGTGCAGGCGAAGTGGACGGAGAGGTGGTAGATCTTCGTACTGTGATTGACAGAGACTGTGAGCTGAGCATCCTTACCTTTGACAGTGAGGGCGGTAAAGGCGCGTTCCGTCATACTACTTCTCATATCATGGCTCAGGCGATCAAACGTCTTTTCCCAGATGTAAAGCTTGCTATCGGACCTTCCATCGAAGATGGATTCTATTATGATATTGACAGTGACGAGCCGCTGGTTGCAGAGGATCTTCCAAAGATCGAAGCAGAAATGAAAAAGATCGTAAAAGAAAATCTTGCAATCACCAGATTTACAAAACCAAGAGCAGAAGCCATTGAATTCTTTAAAGAAAAGAACGAGCCATATAAGGTGGAGCTTATCGAAGATCTTCCGGAAGATTCCGAGATCAGCTTTTATCAGCAGGGCGAGTTTGTAGATCTCTGTGCAGGACCGCATCTTATGACAACCAAACCGGTAAAGGCATTTAAACTTACCAGCCTTGCAGGCGCTTACTGGAGAGGCAGCGAAAAGAACAAGATGCTTACCAGAATTTATGGTACTTCCTATACAAAGAAAGCAGATCTGGAAGAGTATATCACCCGTATGGAAGAGGCAAAGAAACGTGACCACAGAAAGCTTGGAAAAGAACTTGGCCTCTTTATGATGAAAGAAGAAGGACCGGGATTCCCGTTCTTCCTTCCAAAGGGAATGGTGCTGAAAAACACTCTTCTTGACTACTGGAGAGAAATCCACAATAAGGCAGGTTATGTGGAGATTTCCACACCGATCATGCTCAGCCGTCATCTCTGGGAGACATCCGGACACTGGGATCACTATAAAGAAAATATGTATACAACTGTGATCGACGATACAGATTTTGCTATTAAGCCAATGAACTGTCCTGGAGGAATCCTTGTTTATAAATCCGAGCCGCGTTCCTACAGAGATCTTCCTCTTAGAATGGGAGAACTGGGACTTGTTCACCGTCATGAAAAATCCGGTCAGCTTCACGGTCTTATGCGTGTACGCTGCTTTACACAGGATGATGCCCATATCTTTATGACACCGGAGCAGATCCGCGATGAAATCAAGGGCGTTGCAAAACTGATCGACAGCGTATATCAGCTGTTTGGCTTCAAATATCATGTAGAGCTGTCTACCCGTCCGGAGGATTCCATGGGAAGCGACGAGGACTGGGAGGTTGCAACAGATGGCTTAAGAGGCGCTCTGGATGATCTTGGTCTTGATTATGTAGTTAATGAGGGCGACGGCGCTTTCTACGGACCGAAGATCGATTTCCATCTGGAAGATTCTATCGGAAGAACATGGCAGTGCGGTACCATCCAGCTTGACTTCCAGCTTCCGCTGCGTTTTGAATGTGAATATATCGGAGCCGACGGAGAAAAACATCGTCCGATCATGATTCACCGTGTTGCTTTTGGTTCCATCGAACGTTTTATCGGTATCCTCATCGAGCACTTTGCAGGCGCATTCCCAACCTGGCTGGCTCCTGTACAGGTGAAGGTGCTTCCGATCTCCGAGAAATATATGGATTATGCAAACAAGGTTATGGATGAGCTGAAAGAAGCAGGAATCCGTACTGAGATCGATGACCGTGCAGAAAAGATTGGTTACAAGATCCGTGAGGCAAGACTCCAGAAGATTCCGTACATGCTGGTCGTAGGCGCCAAGGAAGAGGAAGAGGGCAAAGTTTCTGTCCGCAGCCGTTTCCTGGGAGACGAGGGAGCCAAAGGACTGGATGAGTTTATCGTATCCATCAAAGAAGAGATCAAAAACCGTGAAAACAGAAAAGTAGAAGTTACGGAATAAAGAAAAAACTGCCTTTTTACGAAAAGGAGAAAACGTTATGACAAAGCCTATTGAAGTAAATGGCGTGGCGATCGGAAGCGGACTGCCGAAAATCTGCGTTCCTTTAACAGGAAAAAAACGAGAAGAGCTTCTTGAGGAGGCTTCCCGGGCCAGGGCGGCAGCGCCGGACCTGGTAGAATGGCGGGCGGATCATTACGAGAATCTGAACTGCGAAGAGGACTTTACACAGACTCTGAAAGAAATAAAAGAGGAACTGGGAGATCTGCCGATGATCTTTACCATCCGTAGTATGGCAGAAGGCGGAAATGCAGATATTTCAGAAGAGGAGTATGCTGCCCGTACACTGGAAGCAGCAGAAAGCGGCTGTGCGGAACTGATCGATGTAGAAGTTTTCAGCAGAAAAAATACAGATCAGCTTATTGAAAAGCTTCATACCACAGGCGCGAAAGTGATCGCTTCCACACATGACTTTCAGAAAACAGATGACAGTGAGACCCTGAAAAAAAGATTTCTGGATATGGACGCCACAGGAGCAGACCTTTTGAAAATGGCAGTGATGCCGGCAGAATTTGATGATGTGGCATCTCTTATGCAGGTAACAAATGAGATCGTGGAAGAGTACACAGAAAAACCGGTGATTTCCATGGCAATGGGAAATCTGGGATCTATCAGCAGGATCGCCGGAGAGAACTTTGGCTCTGCGGTAACATTTGCCACCATAGGAGCAGCGTCTGCGCCAGGTCAGTTTCCTATAGAAGAGCTTCGTATGATGATGAATGTTCTTCATAAAAAGAATATAGAAGAAGAGTAAAAAGAAATTTTGCTGATCATGTCGAACCTTCACGAGAAATTCTGGGAAATGTATCCCTGGTTTTGACAAATTATGCACCCCCTGTAACCTATAATGAACTCACTTACCAAAGTGAGGGATTGACAGGTCATAGGGGGCTTTTTTTATGTATGGGAAAATATACATAGACGTTGTCTTTGTGACGAATCTTCTGATGGATTATATTATCCTGCGGCTTACAGGGATGCTTTTAAGGTGCAGGGCAGGATGGGTAAGATATCTGGCAGGTGCAGTTACAGGAGCTCTTTTTTCCTGCCTGATCCTGTGTCTTCCGCAGGATCTCAGTACCTTTGCAGAGATATTTCTCCATGGAGCCTGTGCACTTCTTATGCTCAGAGTTACTTTCCGTATAAAAAAAGGCAGTCTTCTTGCAAAGTCGCTGGTCATGCTGTATCTGACAGCTTTTCTTACAGGCGGTTTTTGGGAAGCAGTATCGGAGAGCGGGATCACGATTCCGGCCTTCTTTATTTTTGCCTTTGCCACCTATATGGGAATTGGAGCACTGGTCTGTGCGGCAGATTCTGCAAGAAGCATGAGGAAGAATATCTATCCCATAACCCTGTCTTATCAGGGAAAAAGACAGTCAGCTTACGGGTTTTACGATACTGGAAATCTGCTGAATGATCCTGTAAGCGGCGCTCCGGTTTCTGTTGTAAAACCGGAGCTTCTGGAGACAATGCTGTCCTCTGATCTTATGGACAGACTAAAACACCTTAACGAGAATCCGGGAGAATTGAAGAGTACAGAGATTGCCGGGCTGAAACCCCATTATCTCTCCTGCTGTACGATAGGACAGGCAGAAAAGATGATGCTGGCAGTTACTTTAGAGGATCTTTGTATTCATACTCCCGCAGAAGAGGTCCGCGTGTCAAAGCCGGTGCTTGCGCTTGCTTTCGAACCCTCCGCTTTGGGCAAGGAATACAAAGTACTGTTAAATTCCAGATTATTGCATTAGGAGGGGCATATTATCATGAACAGATCAGCAGTAAGTGTTAACCGTTATCCGTTTCAGATGATCCAGAGACTTGTTTTTTCAAGACCGAGAGAACTTTATTATATCGGTGGAAACGATATTCTTCCGGCACCGCTGGAGCCGCAGAGAGAGGCATATGTCATAAGCAGACTGGGAACCGATCAGGAAAAGGAAGCAAAAGCACTTTTGATCGAACATAACCTGAGACTGGTCGTATATATTGCCAAGAAGTTTGATAATACAGGAGTGGGAGTAGAAGATCTGATCTCTATTGGAACCATTGGTCTTATTAAGGCGATCAATACTTTTGACCCTGTAAAGAATATCAAACTGGCAACATACGCTTCCCGCTGTATTGAAAATGAAATTTTAATGTATCTCAGGCGGAACAGTAAGACGAAAATGGAAGTTTCCATTGATGAGCCGCTGAATGTAGACTGGGACGGAAATGAACTGCTGCTGTCTGATATCCTTGGGACGGATGAAGATATTATTTCCCGGAGGCTTGAAGATGAAGTGGAGATCACACTTCTGGGAAAAGCCATTAATAAGCTTACACCCAGGGAACAGACGATCATCCGTCTCAGATTTGGGCTGAACAGTGCGGAGGGAAAAGAGAAGACCCAGAAGGAAGTGGCTGACCTTCTGGGAATCTCACAGTCTTATATTTCAAGACTGGAAAAACGAATCATGAAACGGTTGAAAAAGGAAATTGTAAAATATGAATAAGCAGAAGTTCAGAAACAGACCGCGTATTTGCAGGAAAACGGATACATATACTAAAAGGAATAAGAGAAAAGGTGTGTCAGTATCTTGAAAAAATATGCGGTAGAGCTGATAATGGCCTGTTTACTTCTGATCAGTTTTTTCTTTTTGGCAAGACAGGCCGCTGAAGTTTCAGGAGACATGAAGATGCAGGAAAAAGAAAAAAAGGTCATTGCCATTGATCCGGGACATGGCGGTGTGAAAAAGCGCAGATAAAGGAGAGCGGCGAGTGGAGTATGTAAAACATATTCCACTTTTTTGTTTATCAGGAAAGCAGTACATTCTGTACTGACTTTCCTGATAAACAAAAAACGCTCCGCGAGGATGCGACCAGATGCATGCGGAATATGACTGCATTAAAAAGAAAACAGCGCACTGTAATTCCATCCCATGGCGGCGATGATCCGGGAATGATCGGGCTGGGAGGACTGAAAGAAAAAGGGATCAATCTTGAAATTTCTCTTCGGCTGAAGGAGGTTCTGGAAAAAAGTGGATTTACAGTAGTAATGACTCGAGAAAAAGACAAAGGGCTTAATGATGAGACTGCGTCTAATAAAAAAGCACAGGATATGCAGAGAAGGATTGCCTTTTTGAATGATAAGAATCCTGTTCTTACGGTGAGCATCCATCAGAACAGCTATTCAGATCCGGCAGTAAATGGCCCTCAGGTTTTTTATTATGAAAATTCTGAGGAGGGAAAAACTCTTGCTGAGATCCTTCAGGAAAGTCTGAACCGAATGCTTGAACCAGGGCGTCCAAGAAAAGTGAAAGGAAATACCAGTTACTATCTTCTTAAGAGAAGCAAAGGAACACTTGTGATCGTGGAATGTGGATTTCTCACCAGTCCTGCCGAGGCAGAACTTCTTCAGGACACTGAGTATCAGCAAAGGATCGCGGAAGCTATAGCAGAAGGAATCCTGAAATATGTGAAAGAAAAATCACAGGATCCGGTGAAAAAAACATAATATTTTTTGGCACAGTCCGGGGAACTCTGGTATACTATAGAAGATTACAGGAAAGAAGATCCGTTCCGTTATACTGGAACAGAAAGAAAATACGAGGAGTCTGTATGCTTGGAATTTTATATATGATCCTGGGCAGTCTTATGGGAAAAGAAATTCTGGAAGGGATTCTTGATGACAGATCAGGGAAAGGCCAGAACCGTATCTGGCTGATCCTTCCAGGTGCTTTTGGAACTGGAATGCTGCTTTTTGGATGGGGAACTTATCTGGTCTCCTGGGCAGCCAGTGCGGCAGGAGCAGAGATACCGATGGTTTATGGAAACTTTGTAGTCATGGCAGCTGCATTTGTTTTTCTTGCAGTGCTTTATGCGAGGAGATTCCGGGATGGAAAAGCAATCCTGACCAGAGAAGATCAAAATCTGGTGGAGTACAGAGGGATTTTTTGGAAGGAATCAGTGTTTTTTACGGTTCTTGCCCTGTTTCTTACCTGGATCATGTTTTATGTGTTTTTTATAAAAGACGGGATTTTATATTCCGGTTTTACTGTGTATGGTGATTATGCTCCTCATACAGCTATGATGAGGTCTTTTTCTCTGGAAAATAATTTTCCTACTCAGTATCCGCATTTTGGGGGAGAAGATGTAAAGTATCACTTTATGTTTCAGTTTCTGGTAGGTAACCTGGAATTTCTGGGACTGCGTCTTGATCTGGCTTATAATCTTGCCAGCGTTCTGGCACTGCTGGGATTTCTGATGCTTTTATACAGCATTGCTAAAAGGGTTACCGGAAGTGGAAAAGCAGGAGTTCTTACAGTTGTATTTTTTTTCTTCCGCAGTGCACTTACTTTTTTTCGCTATGTATGGGAACATATTCAGGCAGGAGATCTGATCCAGGCTTTTAAGGATAATACGGAGTTTATCGGTTATACAGCAAATGAAAACTGGGGATTGTGGAATTTTAATGTGTACCTGAACCAGAGACATCTTGCATTTGGGCTTTTGATCGTCGCTCTGGTGATCTGGATATATCTGGACTGGGTAGAAGCTGGCTGCAGCCATAAGGAACAAGGAATATGCTGGATCAGAAACAGATGGTTTACATGGGAAGCATGGAAGTGCAGAAGTGTGGAGAAGGCCCTGGCAGCAGGTCTTCTGATCGGATTGACGGCTTTTTGGAACGGCGCTGCAGTGATCGGCGGTCTTTTGATACTTATGGGATTTGCCGTGTCTTCAGATGGAAAACTGGATTATCTGATCACCGCAGTGGTTTCTGTGATGTTTTCTGTGCTGCAGTCCAGGCTTTTTATCCGGGGATCTGCAGTAGAGACAAGCTTTCAGTGGGGATTTATCGTAGAGGACAAAAGCCCTGGCGGGATAATCTGGTATCTTCTGCAGATGAGCGGTATCTTCTTTTTGGGGTCCGTGCTGCTGTTTTATTTCCAGAAAAAAAGAAGCCGTAGAGCAGTTCTTATAAGCAGCCTTTTTCCACTGATATTTGCTTTTTGTGTCTCTTTGACACCGGATGTTACTGTGAATCATAAATACATCATGATCTCCTATGCATTTCTGGCAATGTTCTGGGCGGAAGCGGCAGTTTCTCTTTTTCGTAAAAAGGTCCCGGCAAAGATCCTTGCAGTTATTCTGTGTATCAGTCTGACGGTCACAGGAATTTATGATATGTGGATCATTTTCAGAAATAACGGACCTGGTCATCGGGTATCGGTAAATATGGACAGCAGTCTTACGGACTGGCTTTCAGAGAATCTGGATCACAGAGACCTGATACTGACCCCGGAATACAGTATCAGCGAGGTGACTATGGCTGGTGTGATGATGTATTTGGGCTGGCCTTATTATGCATGGTCGGCGGGATATGATACTTATGGACGGGCGGAAAAGGCCCGGGAGATCTATACCTCTCAGGATAAAGGGAAGGTGAGGGCTCTGGTGGCTCAGGAAAAGATCACATATATCCTTTTTGAGGAGGGAATGACCTTTGAGGGAGAACAAGGCATAGAAGATACAATAAAAGCAATATACCCCAGGGTATATCAATCCGAAGATAGGAGGATCAGAATTTATGAGATCAGATAAAATAAAAAAAATGATCCTGAAAATACTTCCGGCAGGGGTGCTGCTGGGAATGGCAGTCTGGCTTTTAAAGGGCGATGTGTGGACCTTTCTGACCTGGTGGCTGCTGGCAGGAGTTATGGGAATGGCCGCCATGCCTCTGACAGGACGTTTATTCAGGGAATTTGATGATAAGGGCTGGGTGTTTTCCAAGATCGTGGCAATTGTTGTAACAGGATTTCTGACATGGTTCCTGACAGCAGTAAAGCTTTTGAAGTTTACCACTGCTGCCTGTGTGGGAGTGTCTCTGGCGTGCGGGATATTGTTTTTACTTCTGGGAAAAGCGCAGCATAAAAAAGGAATCGAGTGTCTTCCCATGGATCATCTGGAACTGGTGTACTGGGAGGAAGTTCTGTTTTTAGCCTTTTTCCTTTTATGGACTTATCTGGCAGGGTTTCATCCGGCAGCCTACGGTACAGAAAAATTCATGGATTATGGATTTATGGAAGCTATGATGCGAAGTACAACGCTTCCGGCAGTAGATCTCTGGTATTCCGAAGGAACCATTAATTACTATTACGGCGGTCAGTACTTTGCGGTATTTCTTACAAAACTTACAGGAACAAAGGTAGAGCTTACCTATAACCTGATGCGTACCTTTGTGGCAGGTCTGGCTTTTGTGCTGCCATATTCTCTCGTATATCAGATGACAAAGGACAGGATGGGGAAAAAGGCAGCAGGGGCTGTAGGCTGGAAAAAAGCTGTTCCGCAGATATCGGGAATACTGGCAGGACTTTCTGTTTCCATTGCAGGTAATATGCATTATGTGTACTATGGACAGATCAGGCCGTGGCTTCAGAAGCTGACAGGCCAGGAGCCGGATTCGTACTGGTTTCCGGATGCCACCCGCTATATTGGTTTTAATCCGGATGTAGAAGATAAGACCATTCATGAATTTCCATGCTATTCCTTTGTGCTGGGAGATCTTCATGCACATGTGGTAAATATTATGTTTGTACTTTTGCTTTTGGGACTTTTATATGCATGGGTGAAAATGGTACGCAAAAGAACTTATGATACCGGAGAGCCTGGTACAAAAGAATTTTGGGAAAAACATCTTTTCATGCCGCAGATTCTTTTTGCCGCAGTATTGCTGGGAATGTTCCGCTGGACAAATTATTGGGATTTTGTGATCTATTTTGTGGTAACAGGAGGAGTTGTCCTGTTTACCAATATTGTTCTGATGAAAGGGCAGGGAAAATGGGTGATCGGTGTCACTGCAGCGCAGGCGGCAGAGGTACTGACCATAGGAACAATTGTAATCCTGCCGTTTACCCTGAATTTTGAGACGATGGTCCAGGGCGTTGCGGTGGCACAGAATCATTCTCTTCCGCACCAGCTGCTGATACTATGGGGACTTCCCGGAATCCTGACTGTTATTTTTGTCATATCTCTTCTTGCAGAAAAGCTTGGGGGAGTAAAGAACAAGACAATCTATAAGTTTATGAAATCACTGAAACTTCCGGATCTGTTTGCGATGGTCATGGGACTTTGCGCCATAGGACTTGTACTGATTCCGGAACTTGTATATGTAAGGGATATTTATGAAAATGGAAATGCCAGGGCAAATACCATGTTTAAGCTGACCTATCAGGCATATATCATGTTTGGTATGACTATGGCATATGTGATCTTCCGTATGCTGGTCATTTCCTACAGGAAGTTTCTGAAAGTAACAGCCGGGATTGCTCTTGTTTGCCTTGTATGGACTTTTGGATATTTTGGAAACAGTGTAGATTCCTGGTTTGGAGAAGTGAAAGATCCATCTAAGTATCAAGGTCTGAATGCGACGGCATTTTTGGAGACAGATTTTCCAGAGGATGCTGCGGGAATTCGCTGGCTGAAAAAAAATATCAAAGGTTCACCGGTAGTTCTGGAGGCAAATGGCGACAGCTATACCCAGTATGAACGTGTGTCGGCCATGACAGGCCTTCCGACTGTTCTGGGCTGGTATGTCCATGAATGGCTGTGGAGGAATGATGTGGCGGATCTTAATACAAAAAGCGGGGATATAGAACTGATCTACACTTCAAAAGATGAGAAGCAGGTAAAAGACCTTCTGGAAAAATATAATATTTCCTATATTTTTACAGGATCCTGTGAAAGGGAAAAATATGGAGAGAACCTGAATAATGATCTTCTTTCCGGTTTGGGAGAAACGGTATTCAGGGATCTTAATTCCGGTACTTATATCATAAAGATAAAATAAGAACCGTGGACAATTTGGATACATAATAAAAAACTGCTGCACAGGAAATGTTTTCTGCGCAGCAGTTTTTTATACGGCTTTAGCCTGTTCAAAACATCTACGCATCGTGTAGGTGTTTTGAACTA
>USDN01000048.1 GCA_900553515.1 uncultured Blautia sp.
AAAATAAATTTCGTCATTTTTTACAATGGCTTATGCATACCTCTGAACAGTAACCACTTAAGGAACCATAAATTTTTTGCGGTGAACTGTGGAGATTACAGACCAGGATGCAGACGGGAATAGAATAGTTCACATACCAGTACATCAAATAACTGCCATATGGACTGGAATGATGATTATCGGTTGTACCGTATGATCGGGGCAGCGAGCAGGAGGATATAGCTATGGTAAAAAGATACAGACGTTTTTTTAGATCAGAGGCAGATGGATTGAGGATCTCAGTGCTCAGTATATGTCCGGAGGAGCAGCCTTATAAGGGAATCATACAGATTGTTCATGGTATGAGCGAACATAAGGAAAGATATGAGCCTTTTATGGAATATATGGCATCTTTGGGATATATGACGGTGATACATGACCACCGAGGACATGGACAGAGTGTGAGATCCGGAGACGATCTGGGCTATATGTATGGCGGAGGAGCAGATGCCATGCTGACGGATATCGGCACAGTCAATAAAAATATCAGGGAAATGTTTCCGGATCTTCCTCTGATCCTTTTTGGGCACAGTATGGGATCTCTGGCAGTCAGGGCTTTTACAGCGGAGCATGACGATTCCATGGATATGCTGATCGTGTGCGGCTCACCCAGCGATCAGAAAGCAAAAACTCTGGGCAAGATGATTGCAAATGTGGAAGGCAGAATTTTGGGTATGAGGCATAAAAGCCGGATACTGGAATTTTTGTCTTTTGGAACCTTTGCACTGAAGTTTTCAGAGGAAAAAAATAAAAATGCCTGGATCTGCTCAGATCCGGAGGTATATGAAGCATATTCTGATTCGGAACTTTGCGGGTTTACTTTTACAGATGATGCATATCTGGCGCTTTTTGATCTGATGAAAAGAGCTTATGATATCAGGCATTGGAAATGTACAAAGCCGGAAATGCCGGTATTGTTTATCAGTGGTGCAGAAGACCCCTGTCTGGGCAGCGTACGTCAGTTTGCCTCTGCTGTAAAAGATATGAGACGTGCAGGATATCGTGATGTGAAGGGAAAACTTTATCATGGAATGCGTCATGAAATCCTGAATGAAAAGGACAAAGAAAAGGTATATCATGATATTGCCGTTTATATGAAAAAGAAGGGTTTTTAAGGAATAGAAGTGCAGTTTCCGCTCATACTATCGGTAAAGAACAGTATGGAGGAGCTTAATGTGAAAAAAATATGGAAACTTCTTTTTTTGCTTTTGATGTTAGCAGCTTCTGTTTCAGGATGCAGGCAAAAAGCTGTACAGGGAGAAAAAGGAGAACTGGTAAGGACCGGGGAGATATCCCCGGTTTGCTGTTTTTATATCTTTCACCGCAACAAGATAAAATTTATTTCAGATTACCAGTGGCAAGGGGATTCTCCTTGACCGTCACGTATGGGATTGGTATAATTAGACTATTGTACGAAGTTTTTAAAAAATACATACAACGAAGGAGAAAATATATGAGAGCAAGCGGTGTTTTAATGGGAATCTCAAGTCTTCCCTCTTCTTATGGGATCGGCTGTTTTTCCAGAGAAGCTTATGAATTTGCAGATAAGCTGGCAGAAGCAGGACAGCAGTATTGGCAGATCCTTCCTCTGGGACCTACAGGCTATGGAGATTCGCCGTATCAGTCCTGTTCTACCTTTGCCGGCAATCCTTATTTTATTGATCTGGAAGAACTGATCAATGACGGGCTTCTTACAAAAGAAGAATGTGATTCCTGTGACTGGGGAGAAGAGCCAGGCTATGTGGATTATGAAAAAATGTATCACAATCGTTTTCCACTTTTGAGAAAAGCCTATGAGAGAGCGGAACTGGAAAATGACAGCGAGTATCAGGGATTTGTAAGAGAATATCAGATCTGGCTGAAAGATTATGCTCTTTATATGGCTATCAAAAACAGCAGAAACGGTGAAAGCTGGCTGGACTGGCCGGAGGAACTTCAGGACAGAAATTCCGGTTATGTGAGAAAGGCAGAAAATGAACTGTCTGAGGAAGTGGAGTTTTATTGTTTTCAGCAGTATCTTTTTGAAAAACAGTGGAAAAAGCTGAAGAAATATGCCAATAAAAAAGGTATTCGCATTATTGGAGATGTTCCGATCTATGTGGCACTGGACAGTGCAGATGTATGGGCAAATCCGGAGCTGTTCCAGATTGGTGAGGATTATGTTCCGGAAGCAGTGGCAGGATGCCCTCCGGATGCTTTTTCTGCTACAGGACAGCTTTGGGGAAATCCTCTTTATGACTGGAAGAAGCATAAAGCAACCGGTTATGCATGGTGGATTCAGAGAATGACCTACTGTATGGAACGATATGATGTGGCAAGAATCGATCATTTCAGAGGTTTTGATGAGTATTATTCCATCCCTTACGGGGATGAGACTGCAAAGAATGGCCACTGGGAAGACGGTCCGGGACTGGAACTGTTTGATGTGCTGAAGAAAAATGTGCCAGGACTTCATGTGATCGCGGAGGATCTGGGGTTCCTTACAGACAGTGTGATAAAACTGGTGAAGGATACCGGTTTTCCGGGGATGAAGGTTCTGCAGTTTGCCTTTGACGGAAGCGAGGACAGCAGCTATCTTCCGCATAAATATGAGAAAAACTGTGTGGCATACACAGGCACACATGACAATGAGACAACGAAGGGATGGCTGGAAGGTCTTCAGGGACATGATAAGGATTTTGTCCGTGCGTATATCAACTGCTATGACAAGCCGGTCAATGACTGTGTATGGGGGCTGATCCGTACAGCGCTTTCCAGTGTGGCAGATCTGGCTGTGATTCCTGTTCAGGATTATCTCTGTCTGGGAAATGAAGCACGAATGAATGCACCGTCCACACTGGGACTGAACTGGAGATGGAGAATCGGCAGAGAAATGCTTTCAGATATAACGGTTTATACGATGAGGGAGCTGAATCGTATTTACGGACGTCTGCCAAAACCGGAAGAACCGGATACAAAAGAACCGGAAAAAGATGTACAGACAGAAGCAGAACTGTAAAAACAGGAAAGGAACTTTTATTTATGGAAGACAACAAAAAAGAAGAACTGGAGCAGGCGCAGGAAACAGAAGTTAAGCTGCCAGAGGAAGAGCAGAAAGAAGAAAGTGAAACAGAAGACAGCAGGAATCAGGGACTTCCCGGAACAAGTGTCGGTCTTATGCTTCTGGCGGGATTTTACCTTGTGTATACAGGCTATAAGCTCTGTTCCAATGTTCTGGCAGGCGAAGAAGGCGCAAGCTGGGGATTTATGGTGGCTGGAATCGCCTTTCTGGTGATCGGCGCAGGAATGCTTTTTGTCAGCGGAAAAAATCTCCTCAGAAAAACTCAGGCGAAAAAGGCAGAAGAAGTGGAAGAGGAATCAGAGGCGCAGCCGGAAGCAGAGAAAGCTCCCAGACAGATGAGTATTGCAGAACGTGCCAGACTTGCAGAAAGCGTAGCAGAAAAAGAAGCACAGGAAGCTTCCGAAAAAGAAAATACAGATACAGAGGATTCTGATCTGGAATAAAATTTCAGGGGGGACAGCCAGCAGCTGTCTCCTTTTTTTACTTAATTAAAATTTTCTATTGACAATGGTATTTTCCGGGATTATAATCATACCAACTTAGTTGGTATGTTAATAAAAAGGAAAGGAGTAAAGACCATGAAAAATATTTTTGCGATCAACAATATTATGGAGATGGAAATGGACATGTGCAGCTGTTGTATGTGTATGACTTTTTACGTGCCTTTTCCGATATGTTCTCCATTTCAGGAGTAACCTTTGTATCGCATAAATGACAGTGGGATAACAATCGCTTACAGCCGGGAGACTTCAATGTCGGAGTCTTGCGGTTTTTATTTTTTCAGGAGGAGATTATTATGAACGATTACAGATTTGAAACATTACAGCTTCATGTAGGACAGGAAAATCCTGATCCGGCCACGGATGCCCGTGCAGTACCGATCTATGCAACCACTTCTTACGTTTTTAAAAATTCTGCTCATGCGGCGGCGCGGTTTGGTCTTTCCGATGCAGGAAATATTTACGGACGTCTGACAAATTCTACGCAGGATGTTCTGGAACAGCGGATCGCGGCTTTGGAAGGCGGTATAGCTGCCCTTGCCCTTGCTTCCGGCGCAGCGGCAATTTCCTATACGCTTGAGGCTCTGGGGCAGAACGGAGGCCATTTTGTCGCACAGAAAACCATTTATGGTGGCAGCTACAACCTGCTTGCCCATACGCTTCCGAACTTCGGAATTACTGCAACCTTTGTAAATATCCATGATCTTGCAGAAGTAGAGGCGGCAATCAGGGAGAATACAAGAGCCATTTATATTGAAACCCTCGGAAATCCCAACAGTGATATCCCGGATATAGACGCTCTGGCTGCCCTTGCTCATAAACACGGTCTGCCGCTGGTTGTAGACAATACCTTTGGCACACCTTATCTGATCCGTCCCATAGAGCATGGTGCAGACATTGTAGTACATTCTGCCACCAAATTCCTTGGAGGTCATGGTACGACCCTGGGAGGCGTTATTGTAGATTCCGGTAAATTTGACTGGGAAGCAAGTGGAAAATATCCTGCAGTTGCAGCACCGAATCCAAGCTACCACGGAGTCGCGTTTGTGAAAGCAGCAGGTCCGGCCGCTTTTGTGACTTATATCCGTGCCATCCTGCTCCGTGATACAGGGGCGACGATCTCTCCTTTTGCGGCTTTCCTGCTTTTGCAGGGAATTGAAACTCTGTCCCTGCGTCTGGAACGTCATGCGGAAAACACAAGAAAAGTAGTGGAATTTCTTGCTGGGCATCCGCAGGTGGAAAAAGTCAATCATCCGTCTCTGCCGGATCATCCGGATCATGCGCTGTATCAGAAGTACTTTCCAAAGGGCGGAGCCTCAATTTTTACCTTTGAGATTAAAGGAGGACAGGCAGAAGCCCATAAGTTTATTGACAGCCTGAAGATCTTTTCTCTGCTTGCCAATGTAGCTGATGTGAAAAGTCTTGTGATACATCCTGCGACGACCACACACAGCCAGCTGGAAGAGAAGGAACTGGAGGATCAGGGAATCCGGAAGAATACGATTCGCCTGTCCATTGGTACGGAACACATTGATGATATCCTTGCGGATCTGCAAAATGGCTTTGATGCGGTAAGATCATGATCTCTATAAATATAAGGGAAGGAGGAGCCGGATCAGAATGGGACTTGACTTTGGATTTATGATGGAATATCTGCCCTGGTATGTGGATGCAGCAAGGCTTACTGTAAAAATTGCATTTTGGGGGATACTGATCGCGCTGGCGACAGGAATGGTGTGTTCCATGGTATTGTACTATAAAATCCCTGTCCTCTGTCAGGCAGTGTCTGTATACATAGAAATCAGTCGAAATACCCCTTTGCTGGTGCAGCTTTTCTTTCTTTACTTTGGACTGCCAAAGATTGGGATTATCTGGAGCGCAGAGATCTGTGCCATTGCAGGCCTTGGCTTTCTTGGCGGCAGCTATATGGCAGAGTCTCTGAGGAGTGGACTTGGATCAGTAGAGAAAACCCAGATCGAAGCTGCTGCAGGTCTCGGTATGAATTCATGGCTGATAATGAGAGAGGTTATTTTTCCACAGGTGCTTGCTGTATCGATTCCAGGTGTGTGCGCCAATGTGATTTTTCTTATAAAAGAAACCTCTGTGGTCAGTGGAATCGCACTGGCAGATCTGATGTATGTCACAAAGGATCTGATCGGTCTTTATTATGAAACGGATGAGGCGCTTGTTATGCTGGTGCTGTTTTATCTGATTCTTTTACTTCCTGTTTCCATAGCAGCAGGAATTATGGAAAGGAGACTGAAATATGCAGGATTCGGGGATTAGTGTACTTTTTCTGGGCGACAATTTCCTGCGGCTGCTGGAAGGACTGTGGGTGACACTGCGCATCAGTCTGATGGCCGTACTGCTCTCTGTTCCGCTGGGGGGACTTTTCGGAATGTTTATGACATTGAAAAATCCGATATCACGAGCGGTCAGCCGGATCTATCTGGAAACAATCCGCATCATGCCGCAGCTTGTGCTTTTGTTTATTGCTTATTTTGGTGTGACAAGAGCCTTTGGCTGGAATCCGTCCGCACAGAGCAGCGCTGTTGTTGTTTTCACTTTGTGGGGAACTGCGGAAATGGGCGATCTAGTAAGAGGTGCGCTTGGCAGTATACCAAAACATCAGTATGACAGTGCAACAGCTCTTGGGATGGATAAGCGGCAGACTTTTGGATATGTGATTGTTCCTCAGACTGTACAGAGACTGCTTCCTCTTACGATCAACCTTACTACCAGGATGATCAAAACTACAAGTCTTGTTGTTCTGATCGGTATGACGGAGGTTCTGAAAGTGGGGAAACAGATCATTGATGCCAATCGTTTTACATTCCCGACAGCTGCGCTGTGGATATACGGAGTGATATTTTTATTATATTTTCTTGCATGCTGGCCGATCTCCATGCTGGCAAAAAGTCTTGAAAAACGCTGGAGGTGAACAGAACAGATGAAAAAAAGAACACAGCTGCAGGTTGTGGGATTAAAGAAAAAATTTGGTGATGAGGTCATTCTTGACGGGATTGATGTCAGTATAGAAAAGGGAGAAGTCGTTGTGGTGCTTGGTCCTTCCGGCTGTGGGAAAAGCACATTTCTGCGGTGCATGAACGGACTGGAAATGCCTACAGGAGGGAAAATTTTACTGGACGGTGAAGAAGTAATGTCCAATGGCAAAAAGATTGCCCGGATCAGACAGAGAATTGGCATGGTCTTTCAGAGCTATGAGCTTTTTCCTCATAAAAATATTATGGACAACATCATGCTGGCTCCTGTCAAAGTGCAGAAACGCCCGAAAAAGGAAGTAGAACTGCAGGCAGAGCAGATGCTGAGAAGGGTCGGGCTCTGGGAAAAGCGCAAGGCCTATCCCAGAGAACTGTCAGGAGGACAGAAACAACGTGTCGCGATCATCCGTGCACTTTGCATGAATCCGGAGATCATGCTGTTTGATGAAGTTACCGCAGCTCTTGATCCGGAAATGGTAAGAGAAGTCCTGGATGTGATGCTGGAATTGGCTGAGCAGGGGATGACAATGGTAATCGTAACACATGAAATGCAGTTTGCGGAAGCAATTGCGGACAGAATCTTATTTTTAGACAGTGGGCATATCGTTGAAGAAGCGAAACCGGATGTGTTTTTTACAAATCCTGAAACACAGAGGGCGAAAGAGTTTCTGCGGACTTTTGCTTATGAAAAGCGCAGAACAGATAAAAAAAGAATGAATAGTACAACCAATATATGGAAAGAAGGAATCAGAAATGAAATACAGGAAGCATATTAAAAGACTGTTTACGATAATTTTGGGAGCTGTACTTCTGACGGCCGGATTTACAGGCTGCAGCCGCTCAGGAAAGGAGACCTCCGCAGCTTCTTTCCGTACACTTGATGAAATAAAGAAAAGCGGGAAGATCGTTATTGGTGTATTCAGTGATAAGGCTCCTTTTGGATATGTAGATGAAAATGGTGAATATCAGGGCTATGATATTTATTTTGCAGAACGCATTGCGAAGGATCTCGGGGTGAAGGCTGAATATATTTCTACCGATCCTGCAAGCCGTGTGGAATATGCCGCAACAGGCAAGGCAGATCTTATTCTTGCAAACTTTACAGTAACAGAAGAGCGAGCCGAACAGGTAGATTTTGCCCTGCCTTATATGAAAGTGAAGCTGGGGGTTGTATCTCCGGACAATGCCCTTGTAACAGACGTCGAACAGCTTAACGGGAAAACTCTCATTGTCGTTAAGGGAACTACTGCAGAAACCTATTTTGAAAAGAATTATCCGGATGTAACACTGCAGAAATATGATGAATATGCAGATGCATATAACGCGCTTCTGGACGGACGCGGAGATGCATTTTCTACGGATAATACGGAAGTTCTGGCATGGGCGATCCAGAACCCCGGATTTACCGTTGGTATTGAGGCTCTCGGCAATGCGGATGAGATCTCACCTGCTGTGCAGAAAGGAAATACCTCACTTCTTGACTGGCTCAATGATGAGATCCGGGCACTTGGTGAAGAACGCTTTTTCCATGCAGATTATGAAGCAACACTGGCTCCTGTTTACGGGGAAGCAGCAGATCCGGACAATCTGGTTGTGGAAGGCGGCAAAATAGAGTGAAGCAGCCCGGGTCTATCAGCGGTGTTTTTTTCTGTGAGTTTTACGTTTGACAGGTCTGGAATCTGGTGAGTGCAGGCTTGACCAGCAGAATAGCTGAACCATAAGGATTCCGATCAGTGCGCCAAGACTGTCAAATCCTACATCCTTGATCCCAGGGCTCCGTCCGGATACAAAAGACTGGTGATACTCATCAAGTCCGGCAAAGCCCACACAGAGAATGCCGGCAAGGAAGAAGAGCCAGAAGCCCCTTACTTTGTATACATAAAGCGGAAAAGAGATGGCAATGGCCAGAAGAAAATATTCTGTCATATGAGCGGCCTTCCGGACATAGTAGTGGATCTGTTCCGCTTCATAAGCAAGCTGGTCATAGCTTTTTCCTGTATTAAAAAGTTCGTTTTTCGTTTCTACAATCTCATAGCTGATCTTGTAGCTGAGTTCCCCGGACACCTCCCCGGTCTGGGCTGAAAATGAAAAAATAACGTACATCATCAGCAGTGCTGGAAGAAACGAAAGAGGTTTTAATAGTGTGATTATGAATTTCATGGGTTCTAATATAGCACGGGAAATAGGATTTGTAAAGCGTTCCGGCGTATGATATAATGAACCACAGCACAATGTGAACTAACGAAAAACAGGAAGAAGGAGGCGCAGATATGAGCGTTGCAGATACAGTTTTTATAAACATGTGTAAAGATGTGATCGAAAACGGAACCAGTACAGAAGGAGAAAAGGTGCGTCCGGTATGGGAGGACGGTACTCCGGCCTATACGATCAAAAGATTTGGCGTTGTAAACCGCTATGACCTTCGGAAGGAATTTCCGGCCCTGACTCTTCGTAAAACAGCACTGAAAAGTGCCATGGACGAGATCCTCTGGATCTGGCAGAAAAAATCAAATAATATCCATGACCTGAACAGCCATATCTGGGACAGTTGGGCAGATGAGACAGGATCCATCGGAAAGGCATATGGCTATCAGATGCAGGTGAAGCATCAATATAAAGAGGGTATGATGGATCAGGTGGACCGTGTCCTTTATGACCTGAAAAATAATCCCTACAGCCGAAGGATCATGACAAATATCTATGTACATCAGGATCTGCATGAAATGAATCTGTATCCCTGCGCTTATTCTATGACCTTTAATGTGACTAAGGAGCCGGGAAAAGAGAAACTGACACTGAATGCCATTCTGAATCAGCGTTCCCAGGATATTCTGGCTGCAAATAACTGGAATGTATGCCAGTATTCGATTCTTCTGATGATGTTTGCCCAGGTATGCGATATGGAGGCGGGAGAACTGGTTCATGTAATCTCTGACTGTCATATTTACGACCGCCATATTCCGGTAGTAAAAGAACTGATCCAGAGAACACCATATCCGGCGCCAACGGTGAAACTGAATCCGGAGATCAGGAATTTTTATGATTTTACAGTAGATGATCTGATCGTTGAGAATTACCAGACATGGCCTCAGATCAAAAACATCCCGATCGCTATCTGAAATAAAGAGAGGAAACAGATATTATGAATATTATTGTAGCAGTTGATAAAAACTGGGCCATCGGCAAGGATAACAAGCTTCTGGTAAGTATTCCGGCAGACATGAAGATGTTTCGCCAGGAAACCACAGGCAAGGTTGTGGTCATGGGCAGAAAGACGCTGGAGAGCTTTCCGGGCGGCCTGCCGCTGAAAAACAGAACCAATATTGTTCTGACCGGAAACAGAGACTTTAAGGTAAAAGATGCTGTTGTGGTCCATACCATAGAGGAACTTCTGGAGGAAATCGGGAAATATCCTTCTGACCAGGTATACTGCATTGGCGGAGACAGTGTATATAAACAGCTCCTTCCTTACTGCGATACGGCTCATATCACAAAAATTGATTTTGCCTATGAAGCAGACCGCTATTTCCCGAATCTGGATGAGATGCCGGAATGGCAGGTGACAGCCAGAAGCGAGGAGCAGACATACTTTGACCTGGAATATGAATTCGTAAAATACGAGAGAAAGAAATAAGAAAAAGGGCGGCTGCAGGTTCATAAAAACCTGTAACTGCCCTTTTTGATAAGAGATATCCGAAGAAAGCTGCCAGGGGCAGATCCCTTCGGGATTTCGTTTATTCGATTACCTGCAGCCATCCTTCCGGTGCCTCGATGCGGCCCATCTGGATGCCGGTCAGTGTTTCATAAAGCTTCTTGGTAACAGGTCCCATTTCTGTCATTCCTGTCGGGAAGCAGATCTCTTTGCCGTGATCTACGATCTTTCCTACCGGAGAGATTACGGCAGCAGTGCCGCAGAGACCACACTCTGCAAAATCTTTTACTTCTTCAAACGGGATCTCACGTTCTTCTGCCTCAAGTCCAAGATAATGCTGAGCTACATAGATCAGGGAGCGGCGGGTAATAGATGGAAGGATACTGTCAGATTTTGGGGTGACAACCTTGCCGTCCCTGGTGACAAAAAGGAAGTTGGCGCCGCCGGTTTCTTCCACTTTCGTTCTGGTTGCGGCATCCAGATACATGTTTTCGTCATATCCCTGGTTGTGTGCGTCTACAATGGCATGCATACTCATGGCGTAGTTCAGTCCTGCCTTGATGTGGCCGGTTCCGTTAGGCGCTGCGCGGTCAAAATCAGTCACACGGATGGTCAGAGGCTTTACGCCGCCCTTAAAGTAAGGTCCTACCGGTGTGGTAAATACACGGAACTGGTATTCATCTGCAGGCTTCACCCCAATGACCGGATTGGTGCCGAATTCAAAAGGACGAATATAAAGGGTTGCTCCTGAGCCAAATGGCGGAACGTAAGCGGCATTTGCCTTTACGGTATCCACGACAGCCTGAATAAAACGGTCTTTTGGAAATACCGGCATTTCCAGTCTTTTTGCAGAGCTTTCCATACGTTCTGCGTTCAGATCCGGACGGAAAGTAACAATACGTCCGTCTTCTGTTGTATAGGCTTTCATACCTTCAAATACAGTCTGGGCATACTGAAGGACACCGGCGCACTCATTGATTACAACGTTTGCATCCTCGGTAAGTTTTCCTTCGTCCCAGGAACCATTCTTAAAATCTGAGACATAACGGTAATCTGTCTGTACATAGCCAAAACCCAGGTTACCCCAGTCGATGTTCTTTTTTTCCATAATATCATCCTCCTGTTATTTGGCGGTATCAGTAAAAGGTACTTTGCCGCTTTAATGTACGATATAAACAGTGTAGCACTTTTGGAATCGGACTTCAACTGAAAACTTGTATTTTATCAGGCACTTCGCTATAATTGATTTATATCTCGGCTTGAGGAAATTTTATGATTGGGAGGCAGATTATGTATCGGGAACATACAAAGGTTGTGCAGATCGGAAACAAAAAGATCGGAGGAGGCAATCCGATCCTGATCCAGTCTATGACGAATACCAAGACAGATGATGTGGAAGCAACTGTAAAGCAGATCCTGGAGCTGGAGGCAGCCGGCTGTGAGATCATCCGCTGTGCAGTGCCGGACATGGAGGCAGCAGAAGCGCTTTCTGAAATAAAAAAGCAGATCCACATTCCTTTAGTGGCAGATATTCACTTTGATTACCGCCTTGCCATTGCAGCCATGGAAAACGGGGCGGACAAGATCCGCATCAATCCGGGAAATATCGGAAGTGAAGAAAAAATCCGTGCGGTAGTGGATGTGGCTAAAGCGCGCAATATTCCTATCCGTGTAGGTGTAAACAGCGGTTCTCTGGAAAAGGAACTGGTGGAAAAGTATGGCAGAGTGACAGCAGAAGGTCTGGTAGAAAGTGCTCTTGATAAAGTGAAGATCATTGAAGATATGGGATATGACAATCTTGTGATCAGCATCAAGTCTTCTGACGTCATGATGTGTGCAAAGGCGCATGAACTGATTGCCGAAAAAACAGATTATCCTCTTCATGTAGGAATTACAGAGGCGGGAACACTTTATTCCGGAAATATCAAGTCTGCAGCAGGTCTTGGCATTATTCTTTCTCAGGGAATCGGTGATACCATCCGTGTGTCTCTGACCGGAGCGCCTCTGGAGGAAATCAAGTCAGCCAAGCGGATCCTGAAGACACTGGGACTGCGCAAAGGCGGAATCGAAGTCGTGTCCTGCCCTACCTGTGGACGGACAAGAATCGATCTTATCGGCCTTGCAAACAAGGTAGAAGATATGGTGCAGGATATTCCTCTTGATATTAAAGTGGCAGTAATGGGATGTGTGGTAAACGGCCCGGGAGAGGCGAAGGAAGCCGACATCGGTATTGCCGGAGGTGTAGGAGTAGGCCTTCTGATTAAAAAAGGAGAGATTGTCAAAAAGGTTCCGGAGGATCAGCTTCTGGAAACCTTAAGACAGGAGCTTCTCCACTGGGAGGAATAAGGAAGCGGAATTTATGGAAAAAGATTTTTTTGACGTATTTCCCAATTTAAAGATAAAAGACCCTCTTCAGGAACTTCTTGACATGGTGTCAGTGACAAAGGTTTCCTGTAATCCGGACAAAACAAGACTGTGGGTCTATATCAGCAGTGAACGATGGATACACAAAAAATATATTATAGAGCTGCAGCAGCAGATTGAACGTCAGTGCTTTCCCGGAATCTCCATACAGGTGACCGTAATCGAAAAATTTCACCTGTCCAGGCAGTATACGCCTGATAATTTTCTGGAGGTGTACCGCTCCAGTATGGAACTGGAGCTTCGCAATTATAATATGCTGGAATATAACCTTTTTAAACGGGCAAAGATTACTTTTTCCGGAACAGAAGAGATGGATCTGATCCTTCCTGATTCTGTGATCGCCCGTGAAAAAAGCGAGATCCTTGTGGAGTATCTTCATAAGGTTTTCTGCGAGCGCTGCGGTATGAATCTTAAGATTGAGCTTCAGTTTGAGGAGGCGCCGGAAAGCCGCTACCGTAAAAATGCAGTTCTTCAGATTCAGCAGGAAGTAGAAAACGTATTAAAGCATGCAAAGCTGGAAAACGAAGAGGAACCGCAGGAGGCTGAAGCAGAAGATAAAAAAGCCAAAAAGGACGATAAAAAAACATCAGGCAAGGGCCGTCATGATAAAAAGGCATTTGACAAAAAAAGCCAGAGCAGTGAGTTCCGCACAGGCTTCCGACGTGACAGCAATCCGGATGTGGTCTATGGAAGAGATTTCGAGGGCGAGACTATTCCTCTGGAAAGTATTACAGGAGAGATGGGAGAGGTAATCATCCGCGGACAGGTTATGGATGTAGAAGCCAGAGAAATCCGCAATGAAAAAACGATCCTGATTTTTCCTTTTACTGATTTTACAGATTCTATTGTGATTAAAATGTTTCTTCGAAATGAACAGGTTCCGGAGGTAACGGCAGAAATTAAAAAGGGCGCTTTCCTGAAACTGAAAGGTGTGACTACCATTGACCGTTTTGACAGTGAACTGACCATAGGTTCCATTGCCGGAATTAAGAAGATTGCAGATTTCAGAAGTTCCAGAATGGATACCAGCCCTCAGAAAAGAGTAGAGCTTCACTGCCATACAAAGATGAGTGATATGGACGGTGTAACAGAGGCAAAAGCTCTTGTGAAACGTGCTTATGAATGGGGGCACAAGGCTATTGCTATTACGGACCATGGAGTGGTCCAGGCATTTCCGGAGGCCAATCACTGCTTTGATGCATGGGGAGGCTGTGTGCCGAAAGAATCGGATTTTAAGGTACTTTATGGTATGGAAGCCTATCTGGTCGATGATCTGAAGGGAATCGTTACCAACAGCAAAGGACAGTCCATGGATGGAGATTTTGTGGTCTTTGATATTGAGACAACTGGATTTTCTCCTTTGACCTGTCAGATCATTGAAATCGGAGCCGTTCGCGTGGAAAAAGGGGTGATCACAGACCGTTTTTCCACATTTGTAAATCCCAAAGTGCCGATTCCCTACCGGATCGAGCAGCTGACCAGTATCAATGATTCTATGGTCATGGATGCTCCGGATATTGAGACAGTCCTTCCAAAGTTTCTGGAATTCTGTAAAGGTGCGGTCATGGTTGCTCACAATGCAGATTTTGATATGAGTTTTATTATAGAAAACTGTAAAAGACAGGGATTTCCGGATGAGTTTACTTATGTGGATACCGTGGGAATGGCAAGATTTCTTCTTCCTGCGCTGAACCGTTTTAAACTTGATACAGTGGCAAAAGCGGTAGGGGTTTCTCTTGCTCATCATCACAGAGCAGTAGATGATGCGGCTTGTACAGCAGATATTTTTGTAAAATTCGTGGAAATGCTGAAAGAACGTGATATTTATGATGTGGATACCTTAAATCAGCAGGGAAATGTGTCTGTAGATACAATCAAAAAGCTTCCTACTTATCATGCGGTGATCTTTGCCAGGAATGAAACAGGAAGGATCAATCTTTATAAGCTGGTGAGTCAGTCACATCTGAAATATTACAGAAGAAGACCACGTGTGCCAAAAAGTGTATTTCTGGAGCACAGGGAAGGTCTTCTGATCGGAAGTGCCTGCGAAGCAGGAGAACTATATCAGGCGATATTAAGGAATGCTCCGGCTCAGGAGATCGCAAGACTGGTTGATTTTTATGATTATCTTGAGATCCAGCCTTTGGGAAATAATGCTTTTATGATCGCCAGCGACAAAAATGATGCTGTCAATTCCAGAGAAGACCTGATCGAGATCAACAAAAAGATCGTCAAACTGGGAGAACAGTTTAAGAAACCGGTAGTGGCAACCTGTGACGTTCATTTTATGGATCCCCAGGACGAGATCTATCGGCGAATCATTATGGCAGGAAATGGATTCAGTGATGCAGATGACCAGGCGCCTCTTTATCTTCGTACAACAGAGGAGATGCTGGAGGAATTTTCTTATCTGGGAAGTGAAAAGGCCGAGGAGGTCGTAATTACAAATACAAATAAGATCGCTGATATGATAGAGAAAATCTCTCCCATTCATCCGGATAAGTTTCCTCCGGTGATCGAGAATTCTGATCAGGATCTCAGGGATATCTGTTTTAAAAAAGCTCATGAGATTTATGGAGAAAATCTTCCGTCCATTGTGGAGGAGAGACTGGAAAAAGAGTTGAATTCCATTATTTCCAACGGATATGCGGTAATGTATATCATTGCACAGAAGCTGGTGTGGAAATCCAATGACGACGGTTATCTGGTTGGTTCCCGTGGATCCGTAGGATCTTCTCTGGCTGCGACCATGTCCGGTATCACAGAGGTAAATCCCCTGCCGCCTCATTATATCTGTCCAAACTGCAAGTACAGTGATTTCGATTCACCGGAGGTAAAGAAGTTTGGCGGTATGGCAGGATGCGACATGCCGGACAAAAAATGTCCGGAATGTGGAACCAAGATGGTAAAAGAAGGGTTTGACATTCCTTTTGAAACTTTCCTTGGATTTAAAGGAGACAAAGAGCCGGATATCGACCTGAACTTTTCCGGTGAATATCAGGCAAACGCTCATAAATATACAGAAGTTATTTTTGGAAAGGGCCAGACATTCAAGGCGGGTACCATTGGTACACTGGCAGAAAAGACTGCTTTTGGATATGTAAAAAATTATTTTGAGGAGCACGGACAGCATAAACGATACTGTGAGATCAACCGGATCGTTCAGGGCTGTACAGGTATACGAAGAACTACCGGACAGCATCCGGGCGGTATCATCGTTCTTCCAAAAGGGGAAGAAATTGAGAAATTTACTCCGGTACAGCATCCGGCAAATGATGAGAACAGCGATATCATTACCACACATTTTGATTATCATTCCATTGACGGAAACCTTCTGAAGCTGGATATTCTGGGGCACGATGATCCTACCATGATCCGTATGCTGGAGGATCTTACCGGAAAGGATGCAAAAGAGGTTCCGCTTGACAGCAGGGAGGTCATGTCTCTGTTTGCCAGCACCAAAGCACTGGGAATTTCTCCGGATGATATCGGCGGATGTAAACTGGGGTGTCTTGGTGTTCCGGAGTTTGGTACAGATTTTGCCATGCAGATGCTTATTGATACCCAGCCCAAATATTTTTCTGATCTGGTCCGTATTGCAGGGCTTGCCCATGGTACAGACGTATGGCTTGGAAATGCCCAGACTCTTATACAGGAAGGAAAGGCGACGATTTCTACGGCGATCTGTACGCGAGATGATATTATGATCTATCTGATCAGTATGGGAGTGGAAAGCAGTCTTGCTTTTACTATTATGGAAAGTGTCCGTAAAGGAAAAGGTCTTCGTGATGAGTGGGAGGCTACCATGAGAGAGCACAATGTTCCGGAGTGGTATATCTGGTCCTGCAAAAAGATCAAATACATGTTCCCAAAGGCTCATGCGGCTGCTTATGTAATGATGGCATGGCGTATTGCATGGTTTAAGGTATTTATCCCGCTGGCGTACTATGCGGCATTTTTCAGTATCCGTGCCACTGCTTTTTCCTACGAAACCATGTGTATGGGACGGGATCGACTGGAGTATTATCTGGCAGAACTCCGTAAGAAGGGGGACGAGGCATCCAAAAAAGAACAGGATACGATCAGAGATATGCGTATTGTACAGGAAATGTATGCAAGAGGATTTGAATTTCTGCCCATTGATATTTACAGGTCTCATGCCAGCCGTTTCCAGATCATTGATGGAAAACTCCTTCCGCCGCTGAACAGTATTGACGGAATGGGCGATAAAGCTGCAGAGGCTGTAGTACAGGCTGCAAAAGAAGGAAAGTTTCTGTCAAAAGATGATTTTCGCGACAGGACAAAAGTCAGCAAGACAGTCATCGACCTGATGGACGATCTGGGTCTGTTTGGTGATATCCCTCAGTCAAACCAGTTTTCGCTGTTTGATGTAGTAGTGTGAAAGGAGCGAATATGAAAAAAGAAGAACTGCGATATTTACAAAGACTGGCAGAGCTTTATCCTACTATAGGAAAGGCGTCAACAGAGATCATCAATCTCCAGTCTATCCTGAACCTTCCAAAAGGAACGGAACATTTTATGTCTGATCTTCACGGAGAGTATGAGGCTTTTTCGCATGTACTGAGGAACGGTTCTGGAGCTGTACGAAAAAAGATCGATGATGTGTTTGGACATACGCTAAGTAATCATGATAAACGAGATCTTGCAACTTTGATCTATTATCCCAGAGAAAAGATCAGACTGGTAAAAAAGACGGAAGATGATATGGAAAACTGGTATAAGATTACTTTGTACCGTCTGATAGAAGTATGCAAAACCACTGCTTCCAAATATACAAGATCCAAGGTCAGAAAAGCACTTCCCCCTGATTATGCTTATGTGATCGAGGAGCTGATCACAGAAAAAGCAGAGGTTCTGGACAAAGAAGCTTATTATAATTCTATTGTAAATACTATTATAGAGATCCGGAGAGCGGAGAACTTTATTATTGCTCTGGCGGAACTGATCCAGAGACTGGTTGTGGATCATCTTCATATTCTGGGAGATATTTTTGACAGAGGTCCAGGTCCTCATTTTATCATGGATAGATTGATGGAATATCATTCTCTGGATATCCAGTGGGGAAACCATGACGTAGTGTGGATGGGGGCAGCAGTGGGGCAGGGCGCCTGCATTGCCACGGTTCTGAGGAACAGTATCCGATATGATAATCTGGATATCCTGGAGGATGGTTATGGAATTAATCTTCTTCCGCTGGCGACTTTTGCACTGGAAACTTATAAGGATGATTCCTGCCAGAACTTTGAGATAAAGGGAAATGCAGATTATAATGTTCTGGAAAAAGAGCTGAGCCGCAAGATGCATAAGGCGATCTCCATGATTCAGTTTAAGTTGGAAGGTCAGCTTTTAATGAAGCGGAAGGAATTCCAGATGGAAGACCGGTGCTTGCTTCATCGGATCGATCCGGATAAGGGCACGATCACTATGCCGGACGGAAGAGAATACCCTTTGAAAGATACGAATTTTCCTACGATCGACTGGGAACATCCGTATGAGCTGACAGAAGGGGAGCAGGGAGTTATGGAGCGTCTGGAGGCTGCTTTCAGAAACTGTGAGAAACTGCAGAACCATATGCGCTTCCTTCTGGATCGGGGTGGTCTTTATAAGATCTACAATAATAACCTTCTTTTCCATGGCTGTATCCCGCTGAATGAGGACGGAAGCCTTAAGGAAATTGAGGTTTACGGTGAAAAATATAAAGGACGTGCCTTGTATGATGTTTTGGAAAGCTATGTTCGACGGGCATTTTTTGCAGTGGATCCGGAGGAGCAGGAACAAGGCAGAGATATCCTCTGGTACATCTGGGCAAGCCCTAATTCACCGCTTTTTGGAAAAGATAAAATGACTACCTTTGAACGGTATTTTATTGAAGATAAGGAAACCCATAAAGAAAAAAAAGGCGCTTACTATCGTTTGCTGGAAAATGAATCGGTAGCAGATGGTATGCTGAGGGAATTTGGTCTGGATCCTTTAAAGAGCCATATCATCAATGGTCATGTTCCTGTCCACCAGAGTGAAGGAGAAAGTCCGGTAAAATGTGGAGGAAAGATCATAGTCATTGACGGCGGACTGTGCACAGCCTATCAGAAGGTGACAGGAATCGCCGGTTATACCCTGATCTATAATTCTTATGGTCTGTTTCTTGCAGCACACGAACCGTTTACTTCTGCAGAAGAGGCTGTTTCAAAGGGGAATGATATTGTATCCAGTCAGATGGCGGTACATTACAGCTCAAAAAGAAGGCTTGTAGGGGATACCGATAACGGTCGTGCTCTCAGAGAGAGGATCCAGGAACTGGAGAGTCTTTTGGATGCTTACCGAAAAGGTACGATAAAAGAAACAAAATAAAGTCTTTACTTATTTAAACTGTTTTTATATAATGATGCTTGCAATGAATACGGAAGATCAAACTGATAACCAGCTTCACGTTTACGAAAAAACACAATAAGGAGAGAACAGAATTATGGGCGGAATTTTTGGAGTAGCTTCAAAATCCAGCTGTGTGCTGGACTTGTTTTTCGGCATTGATTACCATTCACATCTGGGTACAAGAAGAGGAGGAATGGCTGTATACGACCATGCCAAAGGCTTTGACAGAGCGATCCATAACATTGAAAACTCACCGTTTCGTACAAAATTTGACAGAGATGTGTCAGAACTTCAGGGTAATCTGGGGATCGGCTGTATTTCGGACAATGAACCGCAGCCACTTCTGGTGCGTTCCCATCTGGGGAATTTTGCCATCACTACAGTAGGAAAGATCAATAACATGGAAGAACTGATCGAACATTCCTTTAAAAACGGCAGCACTCATTTTCTGGAAATGAGCGGAGGAAACGTAAATCCTACAGAAATGGTAGCGTCTCTTATCAACCAGAAGGCAACCATGGTAGAGGGAATCCGTTATGCACAGGAGATGATCGAAGGATCTATGACAATGCTGATCCTGACTCCAAAGGGACTTTTTGCAGCAAGAGACCGCCTGGGAAGGACTCCTCTTATTGTTGGAAAGAAAGATGACGCCCGCTGCGTATCTTTTGAGAGCCATGCATATATCAACCTGGGCTATGAAGACGAAAAGGCCCTGGGACCTGGGGAAATTGTCTTTGTTACACCGGAAGGCATTGAGTCTTTGCAGAAACCTGGCGAAAAAATGCGTATCTGTTCTTTCCTCTGGGTATACTATGGTTATCCTACTTCTACTTATGAAGGCGTAAATGTTGAGGAAATGCGTTATAAATGCGGAGATATGCTGGCGGAACGTGATTTTGGAGAAGTGAAGCCGGACATTGTAGCTGGTGTACCGGATTCCGGAATCGCTCATGCCATTGGTTATGCCAACCGTTCCGGAGTGCCATTTGCCCGTCCGTTTATAAAATACACACCAACCTGGCCCCGGTCTTTTATGCCCACACAGCAAAGCCAGAGAAACCTTATTGCAAAAATGAAGCTGATCCCGGTTCATAAGCTGATCAAAGGAAAGAGTCTGCTTATGATCGACGACTCTATTGTAAGAGGAACCCAGCTTCGTGAAACGTCAGATTTTCTTTACACAAATGGTGCAAAAGAGGTTCATATCCGACCGGCCTGCCCGCCGCTCCTTTATGGATGTAAATATCTGAACTTTTCCCGTTCAAAATCAGAAATGGATCTGATCACAAGAAGAGTGATCGCAAAACGGGAAGGCGATAATGTAGATGAAAAGATCCTTGCAGATTATGCAAACCCGGATTCTGAAAATTATAAGGGGATGCTGGAAGACATCCGCAAAGAGCTGAATTTTACTACCCTGAAATACCATCGTCTTGACGATCTGGTGGCATCTATTGATATTGAACCATGTAAGCTCTGTACTTACTGCTGGAGCGGTAAAGAATAAGAACCGGTATCAGAGGGGATACAGAACAGAGGTGAAACAGGATGAAAAAAAGAGATGAGATACTGAAGGTACTGTTATGTGTGCTGATCGCTGTATTTGTTATAGTAAGTGCAGCTGCCCTTCTGCTGGTTGGATTCCGAAGCAGCGCTATGAAAGAACAGAAGAAACAGGCAGCTATAGAAGCCTTGAAGAACAGGCCTACTGCAGTACCAACAGCCGCTGTTTCTGCAACACCGACACCGTCTCCCAGGCCAACAGCAACACCAACACCTGTTCCTACGAAGGTAGCGGCTTTTGATCCAAATGCCTTTTGGGATAATTGGTACAGTACAGATGGAACTGCAGCTATAAATGTGTATAATATCAGTCTGGATACAGTATCTTTTAGTTTTTCCCAGACAGACCGTAATCAGACGCAGACAGTTACCGGAGATGTGACAGCGGAGGTTGCAGGAAATGCGGCAAAATTTACACTTTATGATTCCGTGGGAAATACTTCATATGGAAGTATGATCTTTGATAACGGACAGCTGTACCTGAAGATCCTGACCACGGATCCGGTATCTGCAGTATATCCCAGTGTAGACTGCATCATGAGCCGTGAGCAGATCCAGCTTATCCCGGATCCGACTGCAGCGCCTGTGCCTACGGAAGTACCGCAGCAGCAGGTCGATACGCAGACAGGGGAATATTTCTTCCCGGAAAGCAACAGTCGTTATCTGACAGATGAGGAAATATCGGTATATTCGGCTGAACAGCTGGAGCTTGCCAAAAATGAGATTTATGCCCGCCATGGGCGTATCTTTGTAACACAGAGGATTTCTGACTATTTTAACAGTACTTCCTGGTATCAGGGAACCATAGATCCGGAAACCTTTGATGCACAGCAGGATTCCATTTTTAATGAATATGAAATGGCAAATATCCAGAAGATCGATGAATGGCAGAAAGCCAGGGAAGCAGCTGGAAATTAAAACGCAGCGGCAGATGAAGATTAAATATGCCTGTCTGCAGCATACAAAGCGGAGCAAGTCTCTCAGAGTTTGAGGGAACTGCTCCGCTTTGTTTGTTAGGGCAAGGCCCTGTTTTACATTGTGGAGTTTTTCGTTGTTCCGAAAAAC
>USDN01000049.1 GCA_900553515.1 uncultured Blautia sp.
TCGGCTGAACGTTCAAATAAACGTGAGAAAATAGACTTTCAATTAGAAAGCGGCAGACACCGATCAACTAAGATGTGGTACTGCCGCCTATATCACATCCTCATGCTACAGCATTTGGATGCCTGGGATTTGCCCTTTGAATCCACCCTGAGAAAGTTGATTTTAAATGTGGCATAATCCTTTGATTATTATACACTATTTTTCAGGCATAGCGACAGTTATGTCTATTTTCTGTGTTCTTTTTTCTGTTCCGAATCATATTTACTTTTCAAAGTACACATCTCGGCAGCTGCCGATAATAATCACTCAAGATTCCGAGAGATCATGGTTTAATATCAGAGTTGAATTTATTATAGCACTTTTAAATATATTGTTCCACATAATGTTTCACGTGAAACATTAAATTTTAGGAAATTAATATAAGATTTATTAGTAAAATTTTATAAATGTGAGTTAAAAATGAATGAATACACCTTTTTCTCATATCATAATTTTAAAGTATCGTAAAAATCATTCTATAATTTATGAAGAAAAACCAAATAAAAACTATGATATATAGTTTTTAGCAAATTTCCATATAACAGTAGTTTGCAAAAAAATAAAATTATAAAATAGTTTTTAATATCAGCTTCTTATTCCATATGCAAACCGCAAATATGAGACATATCAACAAATCATATCTATTAATGACCACGCCGTCAACAAAAAATATCAGCCACGAAATTCTGCTATTGATACATTTATATTCAAAATACATTTGTTTTTCGTACGAGACTTATCATATAAATAACAATATATTAATATACATAATAACCGTATCAAAATAATCTAAAAATAAACTATAGCAATAATAGAGTTTTTATAAAACATCAGTGAATAGTCTAATTCTTGGATAAAAACATTTATTCTCTTATCTATTTTCCATTCAAAAAATGTTTCACGTGAAACATTTTATTATCCTATTTCTTTAAACTTTGTGTTTTTTAATTGCAAACTTTGAAACATCAATTCCCCATCTAGCAAACATAACTATATTTCAATATTTCCAATTAAACAATGTATCATTATTGATTCTTTTCCATAACATAATTTTTAAGAGGGATTTCTTTGCGTACCACCTGCTGTTCTTTCAAAACCTTATATCCTCTTTTTTCAAAAAAGGGCTTCGCCGTAATGGAAGCATGTGTCACTATCCTTCCCTGAACTTTTGATTCTAATTGATCACAAATAGCAGTAGCAATTCCTTTTCTCTGATTATTTTTGTGTACATACAATCTGTCAAGATATCCAGTTGTATCTATATCACCAAATCCTACAATAATACCGTTTTCAACTGCAACAACAGTAAAATGTTCTTGAAAAGACCGATCCCACTTTTCTAAATCCATCTGTACTGATGCCCATGCATCTAACTGTTCTTTCGTATAATCCTTTGCATTTACGGTATGAACTGTATTATAAAACAATTCTGTCAATTCTTTGCAATCCGTCGATTCATATTTTCTGATAAACATTGTAAACTCCTTCTTTTATTATGGTCATTTTAATTCTATATTTATTTCATATTTTTATCAATAATTACGCGCCAGGGTACTAAAATAAGACTACAACCTTTTAAACTCTTCATATAAATTTTTCCAAGACATTTAAGCAATCATATACCAAAACACCTCGCGGTATAATGTCTATGACAGTAAATATTTTTCTTTAAAAGTATAAAAATATGATTCACATTATTAACAAAAGCTACAAACTATGATACTCTTAAATTAAATAGATAGTTAATATAAGCAGATTAAGGATATCTGCATTATCACAAAAACAAATTTTAAACTTATGGAGGTGTACAACAAATGTATATTAAAGTAAATTTGAATAAATTAAATCTTTTACTTTTGTTATTAGGGATATTCCTCTACTATAAGATTTATTGAGGATGTTATTCGTTTTTTATATTTAAGATATTAGATTTAAAACTAGAATTAATTAATGTCCTGGATATGATTTTTATTGCTATTTTTGTTCTTTCAGTTGTACCTTGTTCTTTTGCCATCAGATATTTGACAAGGAAATTCTTAGCAAGATAATTATAAACATCTATATTTTCTTTAAAGTGATGTTAAACTCAATGCCTCATTATATAACATTTAAAATTTATATCCACTATAAATCCTTATTTGCTTTATATATAACAAGGCTTAAATCCCTTCATCTGCTAATCAGCTATTATATGTATTTGAAAATATAAATAGTTAAATCAACACCTATGAGTAAAAATGTTTCACGTGAAACATTTTTACTCATAGGTGTTTTCAGGATCAACTTAAATATAATTTATAATTTAAAACATACAAAAATAATAAACCCAAAAGAGCTTTTACAGCATTCAATATATCGACAATTATCATAGTCGCTTAAAAGATTACTTGTTCAATTTTAATGGTATTGCAACCAAATATCTTAATAACTATTTGATTTAAAATAACCTGTTCATCCACTCAAAAATACAGATTTCAAAAAAATATATCTAACATTTCCATTAGCTACACCAAAAGCAATACTATTTAAAATGTTTCAACGTGTCCAGCATTATCTTTTATTTACTGGATAAAGCTTATATTGACAATTCTTATTCTTTTAGTTTATGGCTTGTACATTCTCCCCAAAAAAAGATTAACAATGTTGAAAATTCCTGTTTTAAGGAAGGATAGCTCCCCTCATTTTTTCAATATCTAAAGATTAACTATATTTCCATACATAGGCTTACAGAATATAATACTTTTATAAAAAGCAAGAAATGTTTCACGTGAAACATTTCTCACTTTTCCTGTCTCAAAATCCCTTTAATCTCCGGAATAGCTTTCCCTTCTTCCCTCAAACTTTTTATAAAACGAATTCGTTCCAGACTTTCCTCCCGTTTATATCTCCGAATCAGATTATGCTCTGGCTGCACATAGGGAATCATTCCTTCCTCTGTATAGAATTTCAATGTACTGTATCTCATCTCTGTAAGCCTTACCAATTCTCCAATAGTCACATATTCTGCCTGTTGGATTACTTCTAAACTTCTCTGTCTCGACACATCTTTACTCCTTAATTTGTATTTAATACTGTCAGTGCCGTCATCATTGCAATGATATTATCAATATAATCGATCATATACTTTACTAATTTTCCTGCTTCGGAATTTACAATTTCTTTTAGCTTCTGACGTATTTCTTTTTGCTCAAAAGCTGAAAAATATGTTTTAATAATCCTGCTTCTTTCCAGCAGAACAACCAGGCATACAATATCCTCTGTAATCTTTCCGTCTTCCAGTATTTCCGCCCGTATCATATCGATCACATGGTGAACCGCTTCTCTGGAAGGCACATAAGATTTCTTTCTTCCAATTACGCCATTCGTCTCTGTAATAGAAACAAGTCCCATGTCAGCAAGAGAATCACCCACAGCTCCCATAAAGTCTTTAAGTTTCTTATCTGAAAATGAGTAATTATACTCCTCTATGATCTTTTCTACTTTTACCGGTCTTCCCTGATCAATAAAATCATATAATGGATGCAGATAAGGTTTATTTTCAGGCAATGAATTTATTACCATTACTTTCTTCTTTTCCAGCTGAATACAATCTGCCATCTGCAATTCCAGAAGTCCTGCCGCTACCATACAGACAAGTTTATTTGTACCAAAACCGGAAATTTTTCCTTTTTCATTCATTGCGCAAAGCATATATTCCTGTGTAATTGATAAATCCTTCATATGTTGTCCTTCCTTTCTGAAGTATAGTCAGCTTTTTTAATTTGTTCTTTGAACTAATATAGTCGGTGTACAAGGAACAGCGACCGTATTTCCATACACTGACGCTGCCAAATATCAAATAACTGCTATTCCAACTTCTTCTTACATTTCCATTGCCTATTACTTGCTACTTACGATTTAAAATATCATATATTCCTAAAAAATTCAATTTAAAACCCTGTATTTATTAGAACAGAACAGACGCACCTATTTCTCGCGGAAAGTTTTTACAAAAAAAATCTTACTCAATGTACCACTTTTATAGTGAATAAAAAACACCCCTGAATGGACCAACATGCATCCATTCAAGGGCATTCTCATTTTGTTATCTGGTATCTTTTATATCCTCTCCATCCACCTGCTGCCAACAGAAATGCCAAAATCACATAAACAATCGGAAGAACCTGCATCTGTGTAAAGTACCTTCCAAACAACGAAACCAGGCGGCAGTCAAGAAGATTCCAGACTGCAAGGATATTGGAAGGGAAGCAGTTCCACAGCTGAACAGCCATTCGGTATTGATCCGGGATGCTGATTACCAGAGAAAGGAGCAAAATCCCTGTCATAATCGCCATCGTTCCCATACCTGACTTCATTTTTTCTGCGCAGAACATGGCAAAGGCTGATTCCAGAACAGCGGCAAAAATAAGCAGTATAATCTGGCTTCCAATTACCTGACCGATGGTAAGAGGATAGGAACAGGCTGCGTAGATCAGCTGTATCCTTACATCCAGCCCGTGAAATCCATAAAGTATTAAAATCGGTATTACCGAACTCAGAATAAGACACAGGGTTCCTCCTGTTCCAACCGTCAGTCCTGCTGTTATTTTCGCCCCGTACAGCCTGCCTTTTCCATATTTACAACAAAGATTCAGCTGATCCATTTTTCGGAAATGTTCGTCTGCAAATATAGATGGTACGGCAACTGCCACAAAAATCACCTGCATCATGGCCATTGTATAAAAAACTGCGATCAGTTTTCTTTCTCCGGCTGTATATCCATAAGTAAAAGGCTTTTCTATCCCTGCCTCCTTCTGCTTCCAGTAAGCCTTCTCTCCTTTTGTCAGACGTGCATCTTCCATATTATTTTGCAAAAGTTCCTGCCTCTGCTGATACAGTTTCTCTTCTGTAACTTCACAGATATAGTCAGAGGGAAACAGACCGTTCAAAAAATACCAAAGTCCCTGCGCATATTCTTTATCCCTGTATTTTTCAAGCAGCCTGTCATTCACCTTTTCTCCAACAATTTCCATTTCCTTTTGTTTATTTTCGCGGATATACTGGACGATTCCAGGTTCCTCCGGATCAAATCCAACATCACTGACAAACACGATAACTGCAGAAAGTATCATCATAATCCCAAGAGTTACCCATATGATCTTCCGGCGAAACAGCTTCAGGTATTCATATTTCAATATATTTCCAAATTCACACATAAGCTTCTCCCTCCCCAAATTTTTCCAGATAAAAGCTTTCCAGATTTTCTCCAGTTTCTTCCCGGGAGCCTTCAAAAATCATCTGCCCTTCCTTCATAATCAGGATTTTATCTGCAATATGCTCTACATCTGATACAATATGGGTAGAAAGAAGGACAATATTATTTTTTCCCTCACTGGCAATCATATCCCGGAACCGTACTCTTTCCTTTGGATCAAGCCCGGCAGTAGGCTCGTCCAGAATCAGGACTTTTGGGCTGTTCAAAAGCGCCTGGGCGATTCCCAGTCTGCGTATCATTCCTCCGGAATACGTTTTGATCTTCTTTTTTTCCATTCCGGTCAGCCCGGTCAATTCTGTCATCTCCTTACAGCGTTTTTTTGCTTCTCTTTTTGGGATTCCTTTTAACGATGCCAGATACATAAGAAAATCCATTCCTGTAAACTCCGGATAATACCCAAAATCCTGCGGAAGATAGCCCAGCGCCTCTCTGTAGACTTCCTCCTCCACATCTCTTCCATCCAGTGTTATCGTCCCTCTGTCCGGCTTTAAAATCCCGCAGATCATACGCATAAGCGTGGTTTTTCCTGCACCGTTGGCTCCCAGAAGTCCATATACCCCAGGTGTCAGTTTCAGAGAGATCTGATCTGCTGCTATTTTATTCTTAAACTGTTTTGATACTCTGTCTATGATAAGCTCCATACCAATTCCTCCGACTGATGTAAAATTCTTTTTCCTTCCCTTACTGTCAGAACTGCCAGAATAACCAGAGAAAGCACCCATCCCACAGGCTCCATAAACAAATAAATATTAATCTTACTGTAAATGATTCCAGAAACGCACAGACTAATCAGAATACAAACTGTACTGCACAAATAAATACTTTCTTTTCCATGAATTTTTCTTACTATTGCAAGATTACAAAAACAGGATAAAAGATATGGAAACAGGATCATAAGTGCTGCAGAAAGAAGTCCGTAATTTTCATTTCTCATGAGCAAAGGAAAAAGAACCGCTAAAAGCACTGCATTTTCTATTCCCAGGATTGTAAATTTTGCCATAAGAACCGCTTTCATCGAAAATTTCGATGCCATCTCCAGTTCTGCCATTCCATATCGTACCGACCGGCTTCCCTCTGCCACAAAAGAAAGAGCTAACACAGGAATCATTGATGCCAGAACACTGGTAAACTGCTTTCCTTTGTCTGTCCCTACACAGAGCCCGCAGATAAAAACCACAGCTGATACCATCCAGTTCCATTTGCGTATATATCCCGCCTGGCTCCATAAAAAATCCCAGTTACTGATTCTGGGTTTTGGTAATTCTTCCAAAAATGCCTGCTTTCTTAATGGTTTCGGCGGTTGGTACAGCTTTTTCAAATCTTTTTTCAACTTTCGCTTCATTTTTCTCCCTCCATTTCCTTTTTCAGTTTCTTCATACACTCCTTTTCCTTCCTGTACAGCGCAAATCTGGAAATGCCCAGTATCTCTGCTGTTTTTCCCACAGAAAGTCCATTTACATAGCGCAGAAAAACAAGTTCCCTCTGCCATGCATCCAGACTCTCCAGGGCTCTTTTCAGATCCATATTCAAAGCCATCTGTTCCTGTGCATTGTCTGTACAGTCAGGTATCTCCTCTGACAGCTCTTCCTTTTTCTGTTTCCGCATAAGATCGATACAGAGATTTCCGGCAATTTTGTACAGATAGCTGATTTCTTTGCCCATATCCTTATAAGTATTGTTTTCCAAAAAACGGAGAAAGGTTTCCTGTGTCACATCCTCTGCTGCCTGCTGATGTCTCAGCTTCATATAGCAGTACCGGTATATTTTGTCATATTGTTCATCCAGATCTGTACGCATCAGAAATCCTCCTCTCATAATATGTAACGGACAGACAGTGGTAAATGTGCGGAATTTTTTTTATAAAATAGAAAAATGCCATATTTTATGGTACACTGTTTTGTAGTATCCGGTATTTTACCACAGAAAGAAAAGAGGAACCTAACATGTTATATTTTGAAAACGACTACTCCGAAGGAGCTCACCCAAAAATCCTCCAGCGTCTGATGGACACCAATATGGAGCATTTATCCGGTTACGGCTTTGACACCTACACACTTTCCGCAAAAGAAAAAATCCGGGAGCTCTGCGGCTGTCCGGAAGCTGACGTTTATTTTCTTGCAGGCGGTACACAGACAAATCAGACGGTTATCGATTCTGTTCTGAAAAGCTATGAGGGAGTCGTTGCCGCCTCTACAGGTCATGTCAGCGCCCATGAAGCCGGCGCTATTGAATTTACCGGTCATAAAGTCCTGACGCTGCCCCAGAAAGACGGCAAAATCACTGCTGAAGATCTGAAAAATCTGATCGATACGTTCTATGGAGACGAAAGTCATGAGCACATGGTTTTTCCGGGTATGGTATATATTTCCCATCCTACCGAATATGGAACTCTTTATACAAAAAAAGAGCTGGAAGCCATTTCTCAGGTCTGCAAAAGCTACCGTCTTCCGCTCTATATGGACGGCGCCCGGCTGATCACCGCCCTTGCCTGCCCGGAAAATGAACTGACTCTTACGGATATTGCAGAGCTTTGTGATATCTTCTATATCGGAGGAACAAAAGCCGGAACGCTGTGCGGAGAAGCCGTTGTTTTTACCCACAAAAATACACCTGCACATTTTCTCACCCTGATCAAGCAGCATGGAGCGCTTCTTGCCAAGGGCCGTCTCTGCGGTGTGCAGTTCGATACCCTGTTTACCGGAGATCTTTATAAAGAAACCGGAAAAAATGCCATAGAGACCGCTTCTCTTCTCAGAGAAGGACTGAAGGCAAAGGGATATACCTTTTATAACGATTCTCCTACAAACCAGCTTTTTCTGGTCATGGAGGACGCGCTGCTTGAAAGGCTGAAAGAAAAGGTCGTATTCAGCTTCTGGGAAAAGGCGGACGATACCCGTACAGTGATCCGTTTCGCCACAAGCTGGGCTACTTCCAGACAGGAAGTCGAGACACTTCTTTCTCTTTTTTAGCATTGTAAATTCATGATTTTTGACGTATAATAAGGACAGTCAAAACATGTGAAAAGGAGGTCAGACATGAAAAAAAACAAGAACCGTTTTGCCACTTTTGCGGTGCTGTTCGCCTCCGCGACAGCCATCATCCATATTGGGAACAAGATCATTGCCGCATCTGCATCTCTGAAGGAAATGCTGGATTCCAACAGACGAAATTACTATAAATGGCGTTTTGGAGAGATTTTTTATACAAAAAAAGGCAGCGGAAGCCCTGTTCTTCTGATCCACGACATGCTTCCGGGAGGCTCCGGTTATGAATGGATCAATATTGAAGAAGAACTTGCAATGGAACACACCGTATATACCATCGATCTCCTTGGCTGCGGCCGTTCCGAAAAACCGGGGATGACCTATACGAACTTTGTTTATGTTCAGGTAATCTGTGATTTTATCAAAAATGTGATCGGAGAAAAAACAGATGTGATCGCAAGCGGATTTTCCGGCTCTTTTGCTGTTATGGCCTGCCGTAATGAAGGCAGTCTGTTTAACAAGATCATGCTGATCAACCCGCCGGCGCCTGGAAATATGACCCAGATGCCGGGCAAAAAAGACAAACTGCTGAAGTATTTCCTTGAAGTTCCGGTATTCGGAACTCTGGTCTATCACATGATCGTATCAAGAGAAAACATCAATAATCTTTTTATTGAAAATATGTTTTTCGATCCTTTCCACCCGGATCAGAATATGCTTGACGCATACTATGAAGCCGCTCATAAAGGCGGCGCCCAGGCTAAAGCAGCTTATGCCAGCAAAGCATCCCGCTTTATGAACATCAACATCCTTCCGGCGCTGAAAAATATTGACAACAGTATTTTTATTATCGAAGGAGAAGCGGAAAACAACGGGGACGCTGTAATAGAGGCATATCAGGAAGCCAATCCTTCCATTGAGGCTGTCATGATCCCCCGTACAAAGCATCTTCCTCATGTGGAAGACCCGGAAAAATTCCTGGAACAGGCGGGAATTTTCCTTTAAAACACAAAAAATCCGGTCAGACTGAATTTCTTCAGTCTGCCGGATTTTTTTACTGTACGTTTTCAGAAATGGAGGTTCTTTATCAATATCCTAATATTATTCTGTCTCTTCTGCAGCGGCCGGATCTTCACTGGCAGCTTCTTCTGTACTGTCTTTGCCAGAATCCTGCTCTTCTCCATTTAGCAGATCTGCATAAGCTTCTGCCAGATCCTTCACATTCATTTTATTTACCAGATATACCTTATCTCCTGCCACAGCCGCATAATAACTGGAATCATATTCGTAATAGCTGACCGTTGTTTTTTTGCCCTCCGTATCTGTAAACCCAAAGGTAAAAACAGCCTCTCCGTCTGGAGCATATGCTTCTGTCAGCCGTTTCTCACCTGCCATATTGATCAGCTTGTTATAAAAGGTGGTAAAGCGGCTCTCGTCTGTATCTTTTCCATCCAGTGTATATGTCACTGTCACCTCTTCTGAATCAGCTTCCCCTTTCTCCTCCGGATCCTCTGTACTTCCATCTTCATCAATGTCTTCCTTCGTATTCTCAGAAGTCTTTTCTGCAGTTCTTACAGCCTTCACGGTGTGACTTCCTTCTTCATCTCGGATCTCCAGACTGTCCAGATTGTTTACAGTCAGATAATTTACGGTAAGGCTGTAAAAATCAGAAGGAGCTTTATCCAGGATCTCTGTAAGGGATTCTTCCGGAATCGTATAAACCTCATTGCTGTCATTAACCTTCACATAACGGCTTCCGTTGATCTCATCTCCCACACAGATCACCAGCTTCTTTTCTGTCTGTGTATCTTCCTTTTCGGATGTATCTGCGGTTTCTTCTGCTTTTTCCTGTTCCTCCGTACTGCTTCCGTCCTGCTTAGATGCCTCTGAGACGTCCGTATCCGCCTCTGTATCCTCTTCTGCCATATAAGTGGCAGAAATTATGGCATAAGGAGTATCGAAGCCGTATTTGGCCGGATCTGCGCAGTGATAATCCACAAAGTCTCCATAGGTCAGAGAGCCAATAGCGGATGTCACTGCTCCGGCTCTGGAAGTATCTGCCTGTTCAGAAGTTTTTCCGTCAGATACATACCAGTACAGGCTGTCTTTATCCTGAGAAAGTGTATATCCATTTTCTTTATCAGCCTGAACTTCTTTGATAGCCGCTGAAGTTACAGTCGGGAAGGAATCTGCTTCTGCAAACTTATAAGCAGTCCCCATAAAAGACTCCAGAGCGGTTCCAGATACAAGGTATACTTTATCCTGGTCAGATCTTTTTACATAATACTGACCGGAAGCTTCGTTTTTCATTCCTACCAGAAGAACAGTTTCACTGCCGTCCTGTGCTGTAAGCACAATCTCGTTCTGTGGTTTATCCAGATCATATTCACTGAGATCTTCCGGCTCTTTCAGCTCCTGATCCGCATCCAGCGCTGCCAGGCTGTTTACTGCTCCGTCTATGGTGTCCTGACTGACCGGAAAATCCTCTTCTTCTTTTTTTATCCAGGAATTCTCTTTTTTCTCAAAAATCTCCTGCTCTCCATCTTCCGAGATAAAGGATACGGATGTAATGTCTTCCGAATCCATCTCCACAAGGCTGACGCTTGTATCTGCCGCTTCTGCTTCTTTTTCTTCCTGGGAATCCACATAAGAGGTCACTCCCAGGTATGCACAGGAAAGAACTGCAAGAACCGCCACTCCGGAAACCAGTTTTACTGTTTTACTTTTCATTATGCTTTTCTCCTTTTCAGCCAGATACAGAACCCTGCGATCAGGAAAAATCCGGGAATCAGACCCATTACACAGATCTTCCAGAAGCTTACGTCATAAGCAGTCAAGGTCAGGCGGGAAATCTCAAGGCTCTTTGACGGAATGGAGATCGTCTCTGTCCCTTCCGAACTGCACATCCAGTTCAGAGATTCCATAAGCATCTGCTCATTTCCTCCTGCAACTGCCTGATTGATCTGACTGTCCATAAGGTTTGCTGTGGAATAATAAATGATCTGAGTTTCTTTGTCATCATCCAGTGTTTCCTTAATGCTGACGCCGATATCAAAGGGTCCTTCGATATCCTCGTCTGTTTTTTCCAGACTTTCACTTTTTACATTTATCTTAGAATAAGCGCTGTCTGAAGTTGTCAGAAGGCTTTCGATGGTTACTGTATCCCTTACACTGTCTGTTTTCTGGATTCCCTGTGCATAAGGAGCAAGAACAAAGTATCCGCTTGAAGAAAAGGATGTGATGGGTTCTGCATTGTTGACAGCAGGAACCAGATAATACGGAGTCTGCATTGCATAATGCTGTGCATCTTTTTCAATTACGATTCCTTCTGCACGTTTTACTCCGTAATTTTCCAGAACAGCATCAAAGTTATCCATTTTTTCTTCTGTATAATCAGAGAAGATCATTGCCTTCCCGCCGTTTTCCAGATAGGAAAGGATCGCATCCTTTTCCTCTCCGGAAATATCGCTGGAAGGAGAGTTTATCATCAGACAGGCTGCATCCTCAGGAACACATTCTTCTGTCAGCAGATTCAGAGTTTTGATTTCTATATTTGCCTTTTCTATATCCTCACGGATCACAGAATCTAATTCTTTTTCTCCATGTCCGTCCAGTGTATAAAGAATCGGAAGATCCTCTGAAGTTACATAAGAAATCGCCCCTGTAATCTGTCCTTCCCCGTCAAATCCTGTGGTATTATAGCTGTAAGTATTATAATCCACAGAGGTCTCATAGATATCGTTGTAATCTATGATTTTGCTTCTTTCTCCACATTCTACGATAAGACTATTGGCGGTCAGCTGTTGATCTGTATACTCAGAAGTAAACTTCGGATTCACTACCGGATCCTTCAATTCTACCTTAATATGATCGGAGGTATCCTCATATTTCTGCAAAAGTTTTTTGATAGTTTCATCCTCAGATCCACTTGCTGCCACCTGATAAATGTTCACGTCTTTATCCAGTTTTTTGAGGAATTTTTCTGTCTGATCCCCAATACTGAATATCTTCTGATCGCTGACATCAATCTCTAAATACCTGGATGGAAGGGCGTTTATAATCATATTTATGACTACAATCACCGCAATAAAAATGACGCTGATCACCATACTGTAGGATCCGTTTTTTATATATTTTTTGTTAAAACTTCTCTTTATTTTTTCTTTAAATTTTCCCTTTTTCTTATCTGTTTTTCTTTCTTTTTCAACAGATCTTTTTTCCTTTTTTTCTCTGAATTTCACCTTTTTCACCTCCTAATTCCAGCGTCTTTTTACAATTGACTGTACCGTTAAAAACACACATACTGCGATCACAGAAAGATAATATACAATGCCGTTTATATCAAAAATACCATTGGCAAAATTGTCAAAATGACCGCTTAAATTAAATATCTGAAGCACTTTCTGAATGCCTCCTGCAAAGAAACTGCTGTTGATTATATACACCACTGCAAGTACCGCTTCACCAATCACACAGATCAGTGCCGAGATCATAAAATTCTTTATCATACTGTAAATAATGATTGCCGCTGCCAGTATCAGAAGCCCAAAAGTAATGCAGGTAGACAGAGATCCCTCTGAGAAAAATGAAGAAATACCATTCATCATAAAAAAGGCAAACAAAAAAACAAAGGTCAGAACTGCCGCGATTACCTGGCTTTCTGTCAGAGAGGAAATAAACACACCTATAGCAAGATTTGCACAGCCAAGAAGGAAAAATCCCAATACTGCTGTATATGCAGTTCCAAATGAAATATCACCGAATTTTGACATAACAAGAGGATAAAAACAGATGATTGCCATAGGAATGGCAAACACCGTTACCAGTGCAAGATATTTTCCCATAATAATCTTTCCTACGGATACAGGAGAAGTCAGAAGCAGCTGATCTGTCTTCTGTTTTCTCTCTTCTGCAAGGGTTCTCATAGTCAGGATCGGCACGCAGATCAGAAAAACAAAGGTCATTGCGCTTAATGTATATTCAAATTTCGGGTAAGCAATATCCAGCTGATATGCAGAAAAATAAATTCCCGTAAGCAGCAGGATAAAGAAAATAAACAAATAGCCTGTCATGGATGTAAGATAGCTTCTCAGCTCTCTTTTATAAACTGCTGTCATGATTCTCCCCCTTTTCATTTTCTGTTTGTTCCTGCAGATCCGCTTCTTCCGGCTCTGTATTATTGTCACTGGAAATCATCTGATCCTCCTCTGTCAGCTCCAGGAATATCTCTTCCAGAGAAACTTTTTTAGACTGCATTTCAAGAATCGGACAGCGATTTTCTGCCATTTTATAAAAAATCTCTTCCCGGACATCTCTGTTTTCTTCTGTAGAAACTGTAATATTCCATCCTTCCATACCTGTTTTTTTGTCTATTGTGATCTCCTTTATACCAGGTATTTCCAACAGATTCTGACGAATATTATCCTTTTCCCCTTTTACAATAAGGTTAATATTATTAGCTCCTGCTGCCAGTCTGCTCAGGTTATCCGGAGTATCGCTGGCAACCAGTTTTCCATGAGAAATAATCAGTACATAATCACAGACTGCACTGACTTCGGACAGGATATGAGAGCTTAATATTACCGTATGTTTCTTCTTCAGACTTTTGATCAGATCACGGATTTCTATAATCTGTTTCGGGTCAAGACCAACTGTTGGTTCATCCAGAATGATCACTTCCGGATACCCTAAAACAGCCTGAGCAAGACCAACTCTCTGGCGATAGCCTTTAGAAAGATTCTTGATCAGACGATTCTTCATATCTGTTATTTTTACCATATCCATGACTTCTTCGATCATGGCTTTCTTTTTATCTTTTGGGATTTTTTTCAGATCCGCTGCGAATTTCATATATTCCAGAACGGTCATATCGAAATAAAGAGGCGGCTGCTCCGGAAGATATCCGATGCATTTTTTTGCCTTTTCCGGCTCTTCCAGAATGTCGTGTCCATCTATGGATACGGTGCCTTCTGTAGAGGCAATATAGCCGGTAATCATATTCATTGTGGTAGATTTCCCTGCGCCGTTCGGCCCCAGAAATCCATAAATTTTACCCTTCTCTATCTGAAAAGAAAGGTGGTCAACAGCCGTATGGTCTCCATACTTTTTGACCAGATTTTTGACTTCAATCACTGAACTCTCCTCCTTTTATCACTTATAATAGAAGATGTTCCCGGGCGAAACAGAGATAGGGGGATTCCGGAAACATCTTCTTATAAAGCAGATCATCATCTGTCTGCTTCATGAATATTTTATGAAAAAATTGTGATAAAAGTAGGGGTATTATGTGAGGATTTTGTGAAACTACACCAGAGGCTCCTTCAGTGGTGTCCCCGCCTTCCTTGGATATTTTCCAGGGGTGGCTTTTATCTTTTCGATCACTACAAGTGATCTCTGGATCTCAGAATCCGGAAGCTGGAAATAAACTACATCTCTGATCTTTCCGCCAAGGATCTTTACTGCTTTTTCTGCCTGATCCACTTCCTCCTGTACAGTACCGGATTTATAGGAAATAAAGCTTCCGCCTGTCTTTACATAAGGAAGACAGTATTCAGAAAGTGTCGCCAGATTGGAAACAGCTCTTGATACACACAGGTCAAAGCTTTCTCTGTAAGCTTTATTTTTTGCGTATTCCTCTGCTCTTCCGTGAACAGCGGTAATGTCTGTCAGCTTCAGAAGATCAAAGGTTTCTTCCAGGAAATTTACCCTTTTTTTCAGGGAATCCAGAAGGCAGGCTTCCAGATGAGGGAAGGCAATCTTCAGGGGAACTCCGGGGAATCCCGCTCCCGTGCCTACATCCATAACACGCTTTACCTTCTGCATATCTACCGCCTTGACGCAGGCAAGGCTGTCCAGAAAATGCTTTACAAGAACCTCCTGGAATTCCGTGATCCCGGTAAGATTCATGACTTTATTTTTTTCTACCAGATATTCGTAAAAATCAATAAACTGCCGCCTCTGCTGCTCATTTAATGAGATGCCCATTTCCCGGCAGCCCTGATCCAAAATTGTCAGATCGTATGCCATATTCTTTTCCTCAATCCTTTCTTCTGTATTGTTCCAGATATACAAGAAGCACAGAAATATCTGCCGGAGAAACTCCTGATATCCTGGATGCCTGTCCGATGGAAATCGGTCTGTATGCCTCCAGCTTCTGTCTGGCTTCGATTCTCAGGCTTCCCACCTTCTCATAATCCAGATCTTCCGGTATCTTCTTTGCTTCCAGCTTTTTAAACTGCTCTACCTGCTTCATCTGACGTTTAATATAGCCTTCATATTTCAGATTGATCTCCACCTGCTGCTTCACATCCCATGGAAGCTCCGGGCGGTTTTTATCAATAGGAGCAACATCTTCATAGGTAAGCTCCGGTCTTCTGATCAGTTCGGCAACCGTAGTCCCGGACTTAAGAAGCGTGCTTTTCTTTTTTTCCAGAAGCGCCTGTACCTCCGGCGTCCCTCCTATGGTGGTATGCTCAGTACGTTTTATTTCCTCCTGGATCGCTTTTTCTTTTTCCAGGGTCTTCTGATAGGTTTCCTCATCGATCAGACCAGCTTCATACCCCTTTTTCCTCAGACGAAGATCCGCGTTATCCTGACGGAGAAGAAGACGGTATTCTGCACGGCTTGTCATCATACGGTAAGGCTCATGATTTTCTTTTGTTACCAGATCGTCGATCAGAACGCCGATATATGCCTCTGAACGGTCCAGAACCAGCATTTCCCTGCCTTTCAGCTCCATGGCCGCGTTAATTCCGGCAATAAGTCCCTGAGCCGCCGCCTCCTCATATCCGGAGCTTCCGTTAAACTGTCCGGCGCTGAACAGACCTTTGATATTTTTAAATTCCAGAGTAGGATACAGCTGTCTGGGATTGATGCAGTCATACTCGATCGCATAAGCATTTTTTACGATCCTTGCATGTTCCAGGCCAGGAACTGAGTGATACATAGCGTCCTGTACATCCTCCGGAAGAGAGCTGGACATACCTCCGATATACATCTCATTGGTATAAAGTCCCTCCGGCTCAATAAATACCTGATGACGGTTTTTGTCTGCAAATCTTACCACTTTATCCTCTATGGACGGACAGTATCTTGGACCTGTTCCCTCTATCGTTCCGGAATAAAGAGGAGAACGATCCAGATTATTTCGGATAATCTCATGTGTCTTTTCATTTGTGTAGGTCAGCCAGCAGGATTTCTGAGGGATCTGCACAGTTTCCGGGTCTGTGGAAAAAGAAAACGGAACCACTCTCTCATCACCAAACTGCTCTTCCATCTTGGAATAATCGATACTGTTTCCCGCAATACGGGCCGGTGTTCCTGTTTTGAACCGGAAGATCTCGATTCCCAGTTCCTTCAGTGAATCGGTCAGATAATTGGCTGCCTGCAGACCGTTGGGTCCTGTATAATCGCTGACATCGCCGTAAATACATCGCGCCTTCAGATAGGTTCCTGTACACAGGATCACTGCCTTACAATGATAAACAGCCCCTGAATAAAGCTGTACACCGGTGATTCTTCCATCTTCCACAAGAAGCTTCGTCACCTCTCCCTGACGGATCGTAAGATTCTCCTGATTCTCTAAAGTTTTTCGCATTTCATTGCTGTAAGCCTGCTTGTCCGCCTGTGCTCTCAGAGAATGGACTGCCGGCCCTTTTGATTTATTCAGCATTTTAGACTGGATAAAGGTTTTGTCCACATTTTTTCCCATTTCACCGCCCAAAGCATCAATTTCCCTTACCAGATGCCCCTTGGAGCTTCCGCCGATATTGGGATTACAGGGCATCAGGGCAATGCTGTCTACACTGACAGTAAACATCACGGTGTCAAATCCAAGTCTCGCGCCTGCAAGAGCAGCTTCACAGCCTGCATGTCCGGCGCCTACCACTACAATATCACAATATTTCTCCAGCCTTTTTTCACTCATCTGTCACGTCCTCCTTACTTGCCCACGCAGAACTTGGAAAATATCTCATTTACCAGGTCTTCTCCCAGACTTTCTCCCAGTATCCTTCCCAAAGCCTCGTAAGCCCCCATAAGATCAATGGAAAAGAAATCCTCAGGCATTCCTGCTTCAATACTATCTGTTACCATTTCCAGACTTTTTTCGGCCTCTTCCAGAGCTGCCTTATGTCTTGCGTTTGTAATATAAACTTCATCATTAAAGGATATCTCTCCCTGAAAAAACATCTCCTTGATCGCTTTTTCCAGTTCTTCTATCCCCGTTTCTTCCACTACGGAAACCGGAATCACCTGACTTCCTGTTTTTTCCTTCAGGCTTCCCATATCCACTGCGGAAGCAAGGTCTGTTTTATTATAGATCACGATACTTTTTCTTCCTCTCAAAAGCTCCATGATCTCCTGATCATTTTCATCCAGAGGCTGAGAAGAATCCACCACATACAGAATCAGGTCTGCCTTTTCAGCCATCTGGCGTGCTTTTTCCACACCGATTTTTTCTACCACATCCTCAGTCTCACGGATTCCTGCAGTGTCAATGATCCTGAGGCTGATCCCATGAAGGGAAATATACTCCTCCAGAGTATCTCTTGTAGTTCCGGCTATCTCTGTAACAATGGCCCGGTCCTCTCCTACCAGAAAATTCAAAAGGGAAGATTTTCCTGCATTTGGCTTTCCAAGGATAACCGTACGGATACCTTCCTGGATCATCTTTCCGTCATCGGCAGATCTTAACAGCTTCCGAACATTCTCCTTCTGCTCTTCTGCTACTTTCAGAAGTTCCTGAGGATACCCCTCCAGGTCGAAGTGCTCCGGATCATCCAGAGCAGTTTCTATATATGCAATATGATGGAGAAGTTTTCCGCGGATCTCTTTTACTGCACGGAGCACAGAGCCCTTCAGCTGCTCTACAGAACTTTTCAGAGCTACCTCGCTCTTTGCCTGGATTACATCCATGACTGCTTCTGCCTGAGAAAGATCCAGCCTTCCGTTCAGGAATGCACGCTTGGTAAATTCTCCCGGCTCCGCTACCTGGGCTCCGTTTTTTAATACCGTCTCCAGGACTCTTTTCATGGCATAAACACCGCCGTGACAGTCGATCTCTACCGTATCTTCACCAGTATATGTTTTCGGTCCCCGCATAACCATTACAAGAACTTCATCCACTGCCTCATCTCCATCATAAATATATCCATAGTGGATGGTGTGGGTCTTTACCTCTTTTATATTTTTTCTGCCGTTTTTGGAACGGTAGATCCTTGCGATCACATTCATGGCATCTTCACCGCTGATCCGTACAATTCCGATACCGGAAGCACTCATAGCAGTAGAGATCGCTGCTATCGTAGTCTCCATAATATTTTCCTCCTAAAAAAAATGTTATCCCGGGAAAAAGCCTACGTCAAGTCCGTATTATTCACGCTTTCACCTAGAATAACATTTTTTGTCAGATGTATCTACATCTTAATATCTTTTTAATTTTACAACCACATGACGATATGGCTCTTCACCTTCACTTACTGTCTCCACAAATTTGTTTCCCTGAAGTGCAGAATGGATGATCCTTCTTTCATATGGGTTCATTGGCTCAAGAACTACCGGTTTTCTGGTCTTCTTTACCTTATATGCAATTCCTCTTGCCAGATTTTCCAGAGTCTCTTTTCTTCTTCTGCGGTAATCCTCTGTATCCAGTTTTACACGGATGTAAGTGGATTTTCCCTTATTTACAACAAGACTGGTAAGATATTGCAGGGAATCAAGAGTCTGTCCTCTTTTTCCAATAAGGATTCCCATATCCTGACCTTCAAAATCAACCTCAAGACAGCCGTCCTTGGTATTATATCTGGATGTGATCTCAACTTCTCCAAGATCCATGGAAGCAAATATTTCTTTCAGGAATACGAGAGCTCTTTCTTCGATCTCTTTAATCTCTTCCGGATCAGAGATCACTTCAATCTCTTTTGCCGGTTTTACCGGTTTTTCTTTCTGGATCTTTTCTTTTGGCTCTCTTACCGGTTTTTCACGGAAAGTTTTTTCCTTTGCAGGCTTCGGCAGCTTTTCTTTTGGCTCTTCTGTTCTCTCTTTAACCTCTTTTACCGGTTCTTCTTTCTTTTCCGGTTTATAAGACGGCTTTGTGTTCTGTCTGACTGCCTGCTTCGGCGCTTTTTTCTCTTCCTTAAAGGACTCAAGCTTTACAGAATCTACGATTTTTTCGATTTCCGCTTCCTCTGCAGTTTCCTGAAGTCTGCGTACCTTAATGATTGCCGGCTTGCTTCCAAATCCAAAGAACCCGGAGCTTCCTTCAGAAACTACCTGAATATCCAGCTGATCACTGGATACGCCCAGTTCAATACACGCTTTTGTGATTGCTTCATTTTTCGTTTTTGCCGAAAACTGAACATACTCTTCCATCGTTAACCCCTCCGTTCCTTGTTACTTCTTCTTCTTTCTCTCATCAAAGCTTCTTACAAGATTTGCTTTTGCTGTGATACTGTCCGGTTTGGCATTTACTGCCTTTTTGTAGGACTCTTCTACTTTTCTTGCACGCTCTGCTTCCGGAGAACCACTGTTTCCTTTATCGATCTTATTGATATTTTTTACACTCTGATGAGCCTGATTGGTAATCTTCTGAGGAGGAAGACCTGCTTTTGCTCTCTTCTCTTCGATCTTTTTCATATTCTCGTTGATCAGAACATCAATATCGATCTTATTAAGATGACGGTTGATCAGAACCTGCTGCACACTTCTGACAACTGCACTGAAGATCCAGTATATACCAAGACCTACAGGGAATGTAAAACAGAAAAATGCAGACATCAGAGGCATTACCATATTCATGGTCTTCATGGAGTTTGCCATCGGATTGCTGTCGTCATTGTTCTGTGCCGCCTGAGGCATCAGTTTCAGGTTCAGTACCTGAGTTCCCCATGAAAACAGCGGAATAAGAAGCGCTACAACAGCAAGCAGGATAGATCCGCCTACAAATGCAGCTTTAATATAGTTCCATGGCATCTCTGCAATGTTCAGACCCAGGAAATTCTGCATATGAGAAATTTCTGCCGCTGTACTGTCAATTGCCTGAGAAAATCCTGCAAACTGCTTCATATCTCCCAGTTTTTCCCACTGCGCCGGGGACAGAGCATACAAAAAGTCGATAACAGAGTTTGATGTTGCAGTTTCTCCTTCAAGGATCAGACGTACACGGGTCATTTTGTTTTCTGTGATAAAATCCTGAAGGATGTTGGTGTAACCGCTTATACCGATGATCTGGGATGCCACACCATCAAGTACGCTTTTTACACTGCCTACATAAGCAGGAATATTCTGGATAACATGCCACAGAGACCACAGGATCGGCAGCTGGACTAAAAGCTGTACACAGCTTCCGGTAGGTGACACTCCGTATTTCTGATATACGGCTGAAGTCTCTTCCTGCATCTTCTGCATGGAAACCTGGTCTTTTTTATTCTGATATTTTTTCTGGATCTTCATAAGCTCCGGCTGCATAACAGAACTCAGCTTGGAAAATTTCTGCTGTTTGATCTGCAGAGGGGTCATAAAAAGATAGATCAGAATACTGAAAATGACAATACAAAGACCAAGATTCTGGACTCCGAATAATCCGTCAAGGAATTTGTAAATGCCGTTCATGATCCATCCCATGACTACTGAGATCTGACCGATGATCGGCGTCGAGTTCTTTGTCGCTAAAATCATCAATTCCAATTTTCATTTCCTCCTGATCATGGCACAGGATCATAACCTCCATGAGAAAAAGGATTGCACCTTAGTATTCTCCATAAGGCAAGCAACCCTCCCTTAACTGCGCCATATTTTTCAATTGCTTCTAAACCATATTGAGAACATGTGGGAATATAAGGACATTTTGTTCTC
>USDN01000050.1 GCA_900553515.1 uncultured Blautia sp.
CACAGGCACCTGAAGCCTGCGCGTCTGCCAATTCCGCCACTCCTGCATTTCCTATTGACCAGCCGCTCTCTCGCGACTGCTTGATTATAATACCGCATGTTATGGTAAAAGTCAATAGGATTTTTAAATTTTTTTCAAAAAAATTCACCAAAAAATTCAATTTTTTTATTTTTCGTTATTTTCGGCTCTAAATCCTCTGTTATACGGTGATCATTCCCAGCGCTTCCATGACCGCAAAGATCAGGATTGCTACCAGACATACCGGAGCAATGTACTTGATCATAATAGAATAGAACTTTTTCATCTTAAACTTGCCGTTCACTTCTACCTCTTCAATAAGTGTCTTTGGCTTGATCACAAATCCTACAAAGATACAGGTACCGATAGCTGCAATCGGCATCAGCACGCTGTTGCTGGTAAAATCAAAGAAATCCAGAAGGCTCATTCCAAGAGGCTTGATAAAACTCCAGATTCCAAATCCCAGAGAAACCGGGATTCCCAGTGCCAGAAGCCATGCATAAACAATTCCGCAGGCTTTTTTTCTGCTGAATTTAAACTTATCTACTACGATAGAAACCAGAGTCTCTGTCAGTGAAATAGAAGAAGTCAGTGCCGCAAACAATACCAGCAGGAAGAAAACTGCACCTACCAGTGTACCAAACTTCATGTTGTCAAATACTTTTGGCAATGTGATAAACATCAGACTTGGACCTTTTCCAAGAGCTTCTTCACTTCCGCCGGAAAAAGCAAATACAGCCGGAATAATCATAAGGCCTGCCATAAAAGCAATTCCTGTGTCAAAAATTTCAATCTGGCGAACGGATTTCTCCAGATTTGTCTCTTTTTTCATATAAGAACCATAAGTGATCATGATACCCATAGCAAGAGACATAGAATAAAACAGCTGTCCCATAGCTGCCATAACCGTGGTGGCACTGAATCTTGAAAAATCCGGAAGAAGGTAATAGCGAAGACCTTCCATTGCTCCCGGCTGCATCAGACTGAATACAGAAATAAAGATCGTCATCACAACCAGAACCGGCATCATAAACTTACTTGCCTTCTCAATTCCGCCTTCCACTCCAAGGAGTACTGCTACCATTCCAACTGTTACATAAATAACAAAGAAAATAACCGGAGCCGCCGGCTGCGCAATGTAGCCTGTAAAAAATTCATCTGTAGCTGCACTGGATACCTGGCCGGTAAGAAATACTACCAGATATTTCAGTACCCATCCGCCGATCACGCAGTAATAAGGTGTGATCAGAAACGGGATCACGCTGGACAGATAGCCCAGAAACTTAAACCTTTTATCCAGTGCCGGATATGCACCTACTGCACTCAGTCTTGTCTTTCGTCCAAGTGCGATCTCTGTGACCATCAGGGCAAATCCAAAAGTAACTGCAAGTATCAAGTAGATCAGCAGGAAAATTCCGCCTCCGTGTTTTGCCGCAAGATACGGAAACCTCCACAAGTTACCCAGACCCACTGCCGAGCCTGCAGCCGCCAGGACAAATCCCAGCTTGTCAGTAAAACTTCCTCTCTTTTTTTCCATTGTCTTTCCTCTCTCCTGAAAATATATGCTTTTCTAGCATACCCCATCCCACAGAGAAATGCAATGAAATCCTTGAGATTTATTTGTTACTGTTCACACGGCACTATCCCCCAACGCAGTGAACAGTCACATTTATTTGATCTGATACAGATCCACATTTCCCAGAGTCCTGACAAATACAGCTTCTGCATGTGCATCATAATTCTGACGGATATATTCCACAGTCAGATCTATGTTGTCATCTATCAGATACACCTTTTCGTTTCCTATCATATCTTTGTACGGATTTACGATTCCGTGTTCTTTCATTTCTTTTATAAATCCTGGTGTGCGGCATTCCCATCCGCCGAACCAGTAAAGATTATCCAGGAGGTTCTCCGGCATTCGGTCAAAAGGCCCGTAACAGACAATCTCTGACACTGTACCGCTTTTTGCCAGATACACATGTTCTTTATCTGTTCCAATGGTTTCCAGGACCGCTCTCTGACTTACCCGGGCTTTGGGGATCTCTGCAGTAACAGTCCTGTAATCTTTATGCCAGAAACTCTGGCTGGCGAGGATTCCTGTTATACACAAAAGCACCCCCCCATATTTGGAAATTCCGGTCCTGCCTCTCAGCGATTCCCCCAGGATCCACAACATAGTCAGGCATACGCTGAACCACAGCCCCACATCTACCCGATTCACCATATATCTGCCCTGGAAATATAAGTAAAAATAGAGTCCCTTTAAAATCAGTATTTCTATAAGAAATGAAATAATGCCTGCCGCATTCTTTTTCCCGAAGATCATCCATAATACAAAAATCAGCAATACCACATAAACGGCCGGCAGTTTCCCTGCATCTCCCGGAAATCTCTTTATGAAGCGCAGAATCTGAGATCCGGAAACATTTCTTTCCGTTTTTTGCTCCACCAGCTTTTCCATAACTTCTGTAGTAAATTTTTCCGGATCATTAAAGTTCCAGGTTTTATACAACTGTAACGCTTCTTCACTGATCCCCAGCTCCTGATAAAGCCTCCTGTTTGTATCATAGTCCGGAAATCCGTAATCCAGAAGTCTGGATCTCATACGATTAAACTCCTGGTACTCCTGCCACTGAGGACTCCTGTACATAAAAGCATCTGCTCTGTCTGCTGCGAAAACAGCCAAAAGCAGAAGTCCGAAACTTCCCACGCATATTCCTAATCTTTTTCCTGTTTTTTCGGGAAAATATTTTTTCAGAGTCAGAAGAAAATAAACGCCAATCCCTGCCATCAGCGCCGAACTTGCAAAAAACTGGTCTTCCCGGTACATAAAACCCAAAAGTCCCAGCAGGATCCCCACAAGAAATTCCCAGATACAGAATTTCTCAGAAGTGATCACATGAAATAGAAGAAAGACCGCTGCCGCTGCTGCAATTCCGGCAGTCTTGGTAAACTGGATATGAATATAGCACTCATATCCAAATACGCAAAGCAGGACTACAGACAGATACAGGCCGGAATATCCTTCCAGCCTGTCTATAAGCACATAAGTCACTACACTGAAAGCCGCCAGCAATACAGCATACTGAACCATCGTATACCACGGCAATCTTCCTGTAATCTGATATAAAACCCGATAAAGGATCCCAAGAAAATAATTCTGGAATACAAGGTGAGACGTCTTCACACCTCTCAGTCCACTTCCAAACTCTGCAAACACAATATCATCATTGGTTTCAAAAGACGGACGCATGACCAGGACCAGCACCGCCATAGCCAACACATTCAGACCAATAGCTGCAGCCATTTTCTCTCTTCTGTTTTTTAATTCTGCTGAAAAGTGCATTGACTTATCCCCTGTTCTTATTTATTCAGATAATTATAAACGGTCCTGGAGATGTTCTGTATCCTTGGAACCGCATAACCTTCATTTCCAGTAGAAGAAAATACGCAGATAATGTAATCTGTCTTTTTACCGTAAACAATTGCCATATCATGCTGCACACTGGAAGTCTCCCCTGTTTTATTTGCAACACGGACTCCTGCAGGAACTCCTGCAGGGATCTTCCATCTGCGAGTCTGTCTCAGCAGAAGATTCTTCATTTCTCTGGAATATTTCGATGAAACACAGGTTCCTTTGTAAATACGTTCCAGAAGTACTCCGCAGTCTTTTGCAGAAGCGATATTTCTTTGTCCGTCACTTGTAAATGCTGAAGCAGAAGGATGAAGACTGCTGTGACAGCCGGTTTTTGTATAACCATTTTTCTTAAGATACTGGTTTACTGTCTTTGTACCGCTGACAAAGCTTCTTGATTTGCTGTTATATCTTACCAGCTGATTATAAGCCTCATTATCACTTACCGTGATCATACTGTTGAGAAGACTTTTTATAGTGGAACTATATCTGAGTTTTCCCCGTTTGATCTGATCAAAAGTAGACGCCATAACAAAGGCTTTTATGGTGCTTGCCGGATACATGGCTGTGTCGTTCATATTGATCACTGCCCCGTTCTCCAGATTCTTCACATACACAGACCAGGAACCGCTGTATCCGTTCACCATACTGCCAAGCTTCTTTTTCAGCCCATTCAGCGTCATATCTGCCTCTGTACATCTTCGCCCGTTACAATCCACCCAGGTTCCATCCGGAAGCTTTCTGCTTCTTGCTATAGTTCCATTAGACAGAAGATAGTATCCTGATCTCCAGCAGTTTTCATATCTTCTTCCAAAAGAAGACAGTAAATATTTCTGACCGTTTATTACTTTCCATCCGGCCTTTCTGTACAGACGTCCATTTGTATCTCCAAAATAATACGTTCCTTTAAAAGTTCTTCCTGCAATTGTTTTATCCAGCTTATGAAACTGTTTTTTCTTGCACAGACAGCCTTTGCTGTCAAACATATAATATCCGGACTTCAGTCTTTTTCCTTTTGGAACCTTAATGTATTGAAATCCTGTAACTTTTTTTCCGTTCTTGTCTTTCAGCCACCAGTTATATCCTGTATCAATGATATAGCGGCCGCTTCTTCCTTCCAGACGAATCTTTGTCTTCTTTTTTGAAGCTGCAGATACTTCTGTCACTGAAGGCATAACTGTAACTGAACCAGTTGTCAGTACAAACGCCATCACTATAAGGAGCAAGCTCTTTATAAGCCTGCCCCTTCTGTTTTTTCTGTCATGCTTTTTCTCTCTCATTTCCCGCTTCCCCCTGTTTTACTCTGTTTCTTTTCTTTCTGATACTGCTGAGCTGTCCTCTTTTGCCTCCTCCTTTACTGTCTCAGGTTCTTCTGACGATGCTTCTTCTGCAACTGGCTCTGACTCCTCTGACGGTGCTTCTTCTGCAACTGGCTCCGGCTCCTCTGACGGTACTTCTTCTGACACTGGCTCCGGTTCCTCTGACGGTGCTTCTTCTGCAACTGGCTCCGGTTCCTCTGCAGATACCTCTGCAACTACTGCTCCCGCCTGTTCTTCCTGTTCTTTCGTGGTACAGGCAGCTCCACAATGAGGACAGAAAGCCATTCCTCCTTCTACCGTAATGCCGCAGGAAGGACACACTTTCTTTTCTTTTACACCGGCAATAGCCTCTTTGTACTGGCCGATCCTGTCCATACGCTGTTCGATCTGCTCACAGAGACGTCTTTGCATATCTTCCAGCGGGACGCCGTCTTTATAACGTCTGTAAATAATCTTTCCCAGTTCTTCCATGATTTTACGGATCTGCTTTTCCTCACCGGAAATCTTATTTCTCAGTTTTTGTTCACTGTAAAAAGATTCTGCCCGTTCCCCAATATCACGCATTGTTTTTGTAAACGCTTCACCAAATTCCTGAAAAAATTCTTTTGCCATAACAGATAACCTTCTTTCTGATCTGATCTACTGTGCAGTTTCCAGAAGAGGAACCTCCTGTCCTCTTAAAAGGATCCTGGGACCTCCGTTTCCTTCAATATATTCTCTGGTGATCACCACCTGACCGATGCTGTCATCCTTAGGAATTTCATACATAATATCCAGCATATATTCTTCCAGAATAGCTCTCAGAGCTCTTGCACCTGTCTTTTTCTCCATAGCTTTGGCTGCAATGGCATGAAGCGCACCTTCATCAAACTCCAGTTTCACCTCATCCAGCGCCAGAAGCTTCTGATACTGCTTCAAAATAGCATTCTTTGGCTCTTTGAGGATTTTTACCAGCATATCCTCCGAAAGTCCCTCCAAAGTAAAAATAATAGGCAGACGTCCGATAAATTCCGGTATCATTCCGAAATTGCGGATATCATCTACTGTTACCTTCTCAAGAAGATGCGGATCATCATCATACTTATCCTTCAGATCTGCATAAAAGCCAATAGATGCCTGTTTATTAAGCCTCTCTTTTATGATGCTCTCCAGATCCGGGAACGCTCCTCCGCAGATAAAAAGAATATTTCTTGTATTGACAGTTGTCAGAGGAACCATCGCATTTTTACTGTTGGCTCCCACCGGAACCTCTACATCACTTCCCTCCAACAGTTTCAGCATTCCCTGCTGTACAGCCTCTCCGCTGACATCTCTCTGGTTTGTGTTTTTCTTCTTTGCAATCTTATCGATCTCGTCAATAAAAATGATTCCATGTTCTGCCTTTTCCACATCATTGTCTGCTGCTGCCAGAAGCTTGGATACCACGCTTTCAATATCATCTCCGATATAGCCTGCCTCCGTCAGTGAGGTTGCATCTGCAATAGCAAGCGGCACATCCAGAAGTTTGGCAAGAGTCTTTACCAGATACGTCTTTCCGCTTCCGGTGGGTCCAATCATCAGCATGTTTGACTTCTCAATATCGATCTCATCCATAGTGTCTGTGGCAACTCTTTTATAGTGGTTATAAACCGCAACAGACATTACTTTTTTTGCATGTTCCTGACCTATCACATACTCGTCAAGAGTAGCCTTGATTTTATGGGGAGCCGGAATCTTTTTCAGATCCAGAACAGGCTTCGCTTCTTTTTTCTTCTTGGGCGCTTTTTTCGGTTGGTTCATCTGATTTTGGAAGCTTCCCAGATCAATCATGCTTACTCCCGGCATATTAAAAAGATCACTGTAGTTAAAATTTCCATTGCTCATCTGGGTGTTCATCGTATCGAAGCTCTTCTGCATACAGTCAGAGCAGATATGTATATTATTGGGAAGATCGATCATCCTTCCTGCCTGCCGTTCAGATCTCCGGCAAAGGGTACAGAATTTCTCAGGCTCATGTTTATGGTCTTCCTGATCCTCACGATCTTCCTCTAAAGTCACTTCATCTTCGTATTTATCGCTCATATAAACTCCTTTCCGTTCTGTCATAATACAAAACGCACAGGCAGCCAGCCCTGCTTCTTCAGGATTCTGTCGCCTATGCGTCCATTATATCATAACCTCTGTGCCTGTAAACTAAAGTTTTTATAAAAATCCAAATCAATATCTCCAAAATGCGACTTATTAAAATAGTCTCCTCAGAAATTTTAAACATTTATTCTATCTTCATATTTAAAATATCATTTATTCCCGCATTTTTATCCAGGAGATCTGTTTTCTTTACCTCAATTTGTGGTATTTCTGAAGTTTTTTCAGATTCTTCCTGTTTTTTCTCTACCAACTTTATATCCATTTGTGTACATGGAAGGAACTGACCGGATGATTGGGACATCTGCATGAGAGGTATTTCCATATCTGATGCTTCCGCAAAAGATGCTTTGACCTTTATAACCCCTGCAAGGCGGACTGCCTCCTCCATGATCTCTTCCAGCAACCGTCCTGTTTTTAAATCACTTATCATGAATTTTGCAAAGAACACCACATCCCTCAGCTCTGCAAAAGAGAAACCTTCTGTTTCTCTGACAATTTTTTGTAAGGTCAGCCCCTTTTCCAATAGGATATCCTGAAATTCTTTTTCAAAATATTCTTTTCGTTCCTCCTTTAACGGATCTGATATGGCACAGATAATAAATTTGCTGCAGAGAACCGGGGGGATTTCAAATATGTTTTCCGCTAGCGCAGCAAATACCACTTGCTTATTTTTATCTGCCAGTCTGCGCAAAAGCCCTGCCAGTATAAGAGAAATCCTTCCTGTACACAACTCCTCCAGATTCTGCAGAAGAACAAAAGTTTTTTCCCGATTCATTATCCCCTGTTCCAGTTCCTTCAGATAAGCAGCCGTTTCTCCCTCTGTCTCTCCCTTTAAATCCTCGGCATAAAAATTTAAAAAAGCATATCCCTGTTTTTCCATTTCTGAAGCAAAAGCTGCTGCAAGCGTATATTTTCCGCTGCCAGCCCTTCCCCAGAACAGAAAAGCTCTTTTCTCTCCATTTATAAATTTGTCTTTATGTACGGAAGCAAATCCTGACAAAATACTTTTCCATTTTTTTCTTCCGCTCAGCTCGTCCCAACCTGATACCGGGATTTCCTCATATTGATCTATAGCTTCCCACATTTTTATAAACTTTCCCTGTGATCCTGAATTCCCTTTTCCCAAGCCTCAATACGCGCAATATCTTCTTTTTTCGGAGTTTCCACATAAGTACTCAGCTCTTCATCAAAAAGTTTTTTTGTCAGTCGGATTGTTCCTGATTTCATATCTTCTATAATTCTTTCATCACTGCTTGATTTATTTATTTCTATAATTTTACTCATTATATTCTTAACAATATGGCCTGTATCACGGAAGCTCATTCCCTCTGTCTGCTCTGCCATTTCCCGGAAGGTAATATCCTCTGCCAACATCAGGCTTCCTTTTAAACGGTTTCTGAAATATCCTTCACGGGCTTCCATATCCGGCAGCGGAACATGGATCATTTCCACACGATCCAAAAATGCATTGTCCACCTCATCAGGAAAATTAGTTGCAGCAATAAGAATAATCTCTTGGTCTGAGGAGCTGATCCGATTATAACCAGTAAGAAACGCGGTAGTCAGAGACGCAGTGTGATCAGCTCTTCCGTCCTTAGCTCTCTTCCTACAAACACCGTCAATCTCATCTAAAAAAAGAATACAGGGAGCACATTTCATAGCCTCGTCAAAAACCCGACCTATATTTTTTTCTGCTCCCCCCACAAATCTGCTTAAAATATCGCTTGCTTCCACAAACAGATAAGTATAATCCTGTTCCATTAACTCGTGGGCAAGAGCCTGAACAATAAAAGATTTTCCGCAACCCGGAATTCCATAAAAAAAGAATGCATGGAGTTTAGCCATTTCCAGATACTCCTTCAGCTCATCCCATTCGTTATCTGCAAGACACTGTTTTAATTTTTCTTTTACACCTACCATTCCGGATATATCAGACAGAGAATGATGTGGTTTATCTTTATGCCATTTATTCTTATTTTCCGAATTATTTTCTCCCGAAAAATTAATATGCCTAGGAATCTCTTCTTTCAAACTACTGCGGTTATCTGCTTTTTTATCCGGTTCTCCTACCTCTTCGACAGCTTCTCTAATCTGGTCTGCCACCTGACCGGCCAACTTTTCATAAAACACACTCTCCTCACCTGAGCAATTGGCCGCCATTTTATGCCGGACAGTTTCTTCCTGTCTCAGAAACTCCAATTCTTCTTTGCAGTGTTTTCCTCCATTATCCTCACGGGCTGCCTTTGCCTGTTTGTGGTAACGCTGACAGGCATTTTCATTTTCCAGCATCATTTCTACATATGTATCTGCCATATTCCCCCCAAAACCAAGTGTATTCTCACTTTTATCCAACATAATAGTCACCATCTGTTTTCCATACCTGACTCCTGCTATTATCTGAGATTCTTTAACTCTTCCTCCAGCTTCTTCCACACCTCCGCACTGGAATCATCCCTATTTTCTCCCATAACCTCTTGCCGGATCTCAGGATTCTCTGATAAGGTGTCCAGAATTTTTCCTGCTTCCTGATAAACATCATAATTGGTTTTTGTACAGCTTTCTACACTTTCACCATTGATCAGCCGTTCAATCACATCTACAGATATCAGCTCATCAGCAGATATCGGATCCTCTCTCTCTATTTCCACATCACCCAGTGAACTGAGCATTTTCATCAGATCCTTTCCTACTCCGCTTGACGTGGCATTAAGATTTCTGATACCTTTTAAAATATTTCTGGGATTCATTTTTCCAAGCTTTCCATTCAGCCCACTGATCATTCCCAGAGCCACTCCCAGATCGCTGACACAATTATATATTTCCCTGGTGGAAGTCATCTCCTGCATGCGTTCCTGAGCTGCTTTAATAATATTCAGCGAATAAAAAATCACGCCAATTCTGGAATAATTGGCAGAATTTTTAATGTTTTTCTGCTTGTTGGACTGTGCAATCAGTATTTCCTTCCGGAGCTGAAGAGCCAGGCTGCTTTTTAGATCGCGAAGTTTTATATCAGTTTCCAGAAGCTCTCCGTCAATTTTCTTTTCCTGCTCGATTTTTTTCTTTTCTTTTCTTAATTTCTTTTCTTCTCTTGTTTCCTTTTTGGGAAATAACGGGGAAAGTCTCATAATTCTACCTCTTTTCTACTCCCTCACAGAGTGTTCTTTAAAACTTGTTCTGAAACTTCATTCTCTAATTTCTGCTCCTCTTCCAGTTCCTGCTGTTTTTTCTTATTTTCCAACTCTATAGCTTCTGCCTTTTTGCGTAGAACTGCCATACGCTTTGCGTCCTCCTCCTCTTTCATCTCCTGCTCCATTTTCATATAAGCCAAATCGCTGGCAATAAAATGATCCACCAGCTTCTGATTGGAATAAATTGCTTCGATCATATTGTTGAAATGCTGCTCCAGTTTGTCCATCTCAGCAATTTCATCAATGGAAGCAGTCAGATACTCCGCATAGGTTTCCTGAAAGTTTGTAAGCTGTTCCACAGAAACACGGCTCTGCTGCTCTGTAATCCCAAGAAGCTGAAGTTTCATACCCTGAATATCATTTTCCAGGGCTGTTACTTTTACCTGAAGAGTTCCTTTTGCCTGCTGAGCTTTTTTCAGATTATTATAGGTTCTTACTGCCATAAGACGTCGAGACTCAAGCTCAAGCATTCTTCCGGTAATCTCTCCGCCGTTTACCACAATATCGTTAAAAGCATCGCGTATATCTATATTTTCATCCAACGCTGTGCTGAAGTTTGTTTGGGCCACTTTCGCCTTCTCTTTCAGACTGTTAATTTCCTCATCGAATTTTTTAATAGAATCCTCTTTGGCATTCAGATCTTCCATCATCTCTGCCAAGGCGCTGAGACGATTCACCTTCTCTATTCTTGCTTTCAGAATCTGCCCCTCATACTCTTCACTGGTCTCCTGGATAGGACCTCTGGATACTTTAATGCATTCTCCCAGGATACGCATCAGTTCATTAGCTGTATTTTCAGCGCCCCGCTGGATTGCCTTATCCATAAGAGTGATCATTTGTACAATCTTTGCGTCAATATCCGTAGTATCAAGAGCAAGGGTATCTGCTGATTTAAGAACTGCCTTAAAAGACTTCAAAATCACCTGATAGGTAGCAAGCACAGTATCCTCAATCTCACCGTTGTCACATTTTAAATACATACTGTCCAGAGCATTTAAAATATCCTCACCTCCGCGTCTGTGCTGACTTGCAAGTTGTCTAGCTTCTTCATACTTAGTTCTCTCTGCCGCTTCTTTTGCCTTCTGTTCCTGTATTCTTTTTTCCTGCTCTTTTTGTTCCTTTGATTTAAACTTAAAAAATGCCATGATAACCTTTTCCTTTCACCCAGTTATGTAAAAGCTATTTCTACGGTCTCCCGAATATTTTCATAATGATCCAGATCAAAACACAGATAACAAGCACTGGTATCATAGCCATAGATGCTGAAATCAATGCATACACAATAAACTGTATGACATAAAACAAAACCTCTGCCCGAGCGCTGTCCGGTCTGGATATGATCGGAATTCTGCTGATATAAAATCCGATCATGGACAGAATAAAGGAGATCAAATAATTCAATTTAATATTCAACCACAGATTGTCTTCATATCCCAGACGGCAAATACCATAAAGACACCCCGCCAGGATAATGATACTCACAATGATTTCTATAAACAGAATCTGTCTGCACGTCTGATCGCCCAAAGCAAATACATAAAGCCATAAAAAAATTCCTGCTACAAACAGAATTATCAGGATCACTCTGACTGCCACACTGATGAATATAATTTCATTTCCTATACCTTTCAGCCATTCAAAAAAACCATCTCTGACAGTTCTTTTTCTCTTTCCCATCTGTCTTCCTCTTTTCTGTACGGATTCTTTCAGAACTATTATGCCAGAAGAGAAATTACCTCTGATTTTGCAAATTTTTTTCTGTCACCTACAAGAAACCTGAATTTCAGCTGCGGTTCCAGTTGAATTCCCACACTCCAGAACTCATCCGTAGCAGGAGCCAAAATCTTAAGTTTGTCCCTCAGCTTTCTGTCCTTCCTCTTGATATAAGTATCCAGAATCAGCGGTTCCCCTGCGTCAACACGGGCAAACTTTGTCTTGTTATACCATATTTTTTTTCCGGGAATATATTCAAAATTCTGTTCCAGAATCAAGATATCAATCGTTCCCACATGCTGGAGACTGCCATCCACCATCTGATAACTGTAAGCTGCCATACCTATCTCTATTCCCTTCAGCTTCTTACTGAGAAATTCCCTGGCCATTTTCTTCATTTTTTCTTCATAATCTATGCTATTCCCGCCCCCAATCTTATCAATAACCGGAAATTCACAATGCGGACATTTTATATCATTTTCTTTTAAACCGTCAAATCCACATGCAAAACATTTCATACGTTCTACCTCCATATATTACTACCCATCGTTTTTCTTATCCAACAAACATGCCGCTTTCCAGATAACGGATCAAAGACATATATTGATTTCTGTATGCATTCAGTTCATAGTCTGCCTGATTCCAACGATCTTCAAGTTCCTTTTTCATCATCTCCACCGAATCCCTGTCCACTGTCCATCTGCTGTCAAGTACTGTATCCTGACAGTACTGTTTCCAGACAATCTGAAGATTTTTTGCTTTTTCTTGCAACTCGGCAAACATATCTTCCTGCTGTTTCATCACCTCGGCAAGATATTTTCTGGCGCTCTCATGTTCCTGACTGACTTCGTTCATATGTATCTGCTTTTTCGCACATTCCTCCTGCACCCGGTTGCACTTTTCTATTTCATTTATGATCTCCTGCTCCAGATCACTGATCTGTTGTTCCGTCTCAGCCTTAAGTCTGTGGATTTTTCTGCTCTCCTCCTCTTTTTTTGCAAGCTTTACCTTTAGACGTCCGAGTCCTGCTTTTGCCTCCTGGTTCAGCTTTTCAGCTTCTTCATTTTTGCCGGATAAAGCCACTACCATAGATTCCATAGACAGTCGAAGCCGTTCCGTTTCATCCCACTTTTGAGCATTTATCTCTTTTAATTCGGCATTTTCCTGCTGTTTCTCTTCCAGCTTTTTTTGAAGCTTTTCTGCTGTTTTTTTCAGACTATTTTTTTCCTGTTCTTTGGAAATCAATTTTTTTCCCACAGTCTCCATCTGCTCCTGCAGTTCTACTAAAGCAGCTTCTGTTGCTTCTATTTTACCTTCCATATCCCTGCACTGCTTCTCAAACTCTTTCTGCCTGTCAAGAACCTCTTTTTCCTGTCTGCGGCGATCTTCCACTTCCTTTTTTATTTTTTCTTCTTCACTTTTTAAAGTCTGAATGCGCTTGTCCCATCCCTGAAGAACGCTTTTTATTTTTTCTGTTTCTTCCGCTTCTCTCCTATATTCTGTTTCTTTCAGTTTAATCTGCTGGTTATATTCTTCCTGTTCTGTGCGAATCATATCCAACTTTTCTGTTAGTTCAGGAAGAATCTCCTCTCTGCATTTTTTAATCCGACTCTGAATATCCAGAACCTCTTTTTTCATATGGGACATTTTATCCAGACAGGATTTCTCCTCCTGCTCTCCCTTTTCATGCTCAGATGCCATGACCCTACACCTCTGTTCCAAAACATCTATATGTTCCTTACGATCCAGATATTCCTTTTCTTCTTTAAGCAGTTCTTCCTCACGCTCTGTTAGTTTCTGCAGATCTTGTTCCGCAAAAGCAAGCTTTTCTTTTGCATCAAAATACTTTTTCTCCGCTTTTTCCCAGCGTTCCCGGAAAGCTTCACTAAAAAGATCTTCATTCTGAGTATACAGCCTTCCTGTCAGACGATTCAGCCAACACAGCCGGGTAATCACCTCATCATAATTTCCCGGGTTTTGTTTCTCCAGAACCTGTCCTCCATTCTCACTTTTAATATCCTCATAAGAATCCTTCCAGAGATCCAGCACATCCAGAATCGTAACACTTTCCTGCTGCTCCAGCATATGCAATGTATTTCTGACTATCCTGAACTTCATATCTCCACCTGCCTCATATAATATCTGTTACTCATCAATCAAACGTCTCAGTCTTCCCATATCAAACAACTGATCAAATCTTGCAAGTTCTATAGATTTTTCTCCCTGAGATCTCTCATTTTCCAGATCAAACTCTTTGATCCAAATACTGAGAATATCTGAGCTGTCCAGTGAAAAACCTACCGTTGCTGTACCATGTTCATTTTCCACAAGATTCTGAAGCTGTTTACTGAAATTTTCCCGAAGGGGGAGTATCTGCGCAGTCTTATCCTTATATCCATTATTAATCACAAGCTCTTTTATGGAATTTCCCCCAATCCATATGGGTTTCTTATGATAATACGGAGTGTTGTAATCTATATCCTGCTTAAAACAGATTGCATAATCAAATAAAGAGCGTTTTTCCTGATTCTGTATGTAAATACCAACAGAATATGGAGCAGTATTCCTCATACCCACAATTCCTGAGGAAATCAGAGCTGTTCCAAGAGAAATTGCTTTTTCACAGTCAGAGCGGACCTTCAGAATATCACTCAGTCTCTGATCATGAGTTCCTATATGAAAGGTATCCATAATCTGTTTGCGTACCAGATAATAATTGCAGAACCCTCCTACCATAGCAATCTTAAAATTCTCTTTTGTTCCCTGAGAAAAATCAATTCTGCGTTCTTTCATAAACTCAATCATTGCCTGGAGATTCTCATCCAGCACACAACGTATCACCTGGTCATACACCTGAACCAGATCCGCATAAGTAATTTCTATATCCTCGCCTTTGTATTCCACAACAGTAAATTCTTCATCCAATTCCTCCAGATCATCAATCCCAAGCTCTTCAAAAGCGCTATCAACAATGCTTACCCTGCTCTGAAGCTCACTTTCAAGAGTATTTACTGCCTGATAAAACTTTCCGTCCTTGACAAGCTCCTGCCCCTCATCCAGAATATCCGCTTTTTTGATTGCCAGTTCCATAACCGTTTCCATATATACAATACTGGCTTTTCCAATCTGCTTTTCTTCATTTTCGCCTGCACCGCTCCGCTCCAGCACTTTTACTTCCATGATCTGCTGACCGTCTTTGCTACCGTCAACAAGAATCTGAGCCAGGCTGATATCAAGAGTACCGCCTCCATAATCAATAAGAAGAATATTTCCATCAAAAGGCTTTCCCTTGATTGTCTGATAATTATGGGCAAAAAATGCGCATGCTGCCGTAGGTTCACTTACTACCTGAACCTTTGATACAGCAGAAAATCCACTGCAGATATCTCTTAAAATACTGCGGCTAGTAATAGTATTTACTTCCTGAAACCAGATTTCCGGCGCTCCGATCACCAGATTATCAATTTTGTTTTCTCCAAAATGCCTCAGAACTTGCTGCACTACATCCTCAAGAAATTTCTGTGCAACCACCGCCGGAGTATATTCCCTGCTGTATCCTCTTGCTGTCAGTATATTCCAATCACGTTCTGATAAAAGCATCTTAAAAGACCGGAAAGATTCAACGCTTTTTTTTCCGGTAAGGGTTTTTGCAGCCTTTCCAAACTCCAGTTTTCCATTTTTCAATGTAACAACAGACGGAATATACGGAGAAGTCAGATCTAAGATCACTGTTTCCAACTGATCTGTTTCCGGCCGGTATACGGATACCATGGTATAAGTACTTCCAAAATCTATTCCAACATTCAGCATCTTTCTTCCTCCAGTTTTAATTCATCAGCTCTTTCTGATGCTTTTCTACATAAGCTTGCAGCGCTGCCTGATACATTTCGAAGACACTTTCAGGTACTGCCTTCCGAAGAAGCGCCCACATTTCATTTTCACTAAATTCTTCATATATTTCCTTTAGTTTTTCATAATAGGCTTCTTCGTCCAGTTCAGGTTCCTCCGAGTTCTCTTCACAGAGGACATAAAGTTCTGTACTCTCCATATGTATGTTCTCTCCGTCATCTGTAAAAACAATCTGATCAATTCTGTTTTCTGACACTTTCTTACTCTGACAATAGTAAAACCACAGAACTATTTTCAGCTCTCCTGTCTGTATGATCACGGGAAGAGACGGTTCCTCCGGAAGCGGACAGTAAAAACCGATCTTATAGTAAATATCATCAAAATTTATTTTCATTCTTCCTCGCCACCCTTTATAGAATATTCAACAGAAAAATACTTTGTATTCACGCGCATAAGTTCATATTTTTCTTTTGTAAGATATACACGGTTATTATTATATCCGGCCCATCCTCCACAATCATTCACCCATACGCCTGCAACTGTTCCGTCGTTTTTGTAGGAAAAGCCCGTAACAGTTACCGCATGGTCAGCTTTTACACATTTTCGTTTTTTTCCTGAAGTGCTTCTGTCGGGAGCCAACCCTTCCTGTGACAGATCGCCAGCATAAAGAATCACGCCTGTACTCATTCCTTTCCGAAATCTTTCAGAAACTGTTTCCAGGTCAAGCTTCTGATTTCCTCCAGTATGCCCAACCCCATCATAAGAGACCTCAAATATTAGTCCAAAGGACTCCTGAAAACGCTGTCTCTGCCGAGCTGAGGTTCCTCCGTTATTTGAACTTTTCATACCTGCAGTACATAATCCCTGCTCCACAAATAGCCTGATGCCATCAGCTTCTGTCAGCCGACTGCCTGTCTGCTGGTTTATCATATTACAGGTTTCAATAATACCGCAGGTTCCGCCAAAATTTCCCACTGCCATCCCCTGATGAACCGTAGTACAGCCATAATAGGCCTGCAGAAATATAGATTCTCCAAAACCCATAAATATTGTTTTTTCTCTCAGCATGGAAGCCGCCTGTATACTGCTTTTAACCGCATTATTCTTCCATGATATCAGCGCATCGGTAGGTCTTTTTTCCTCATCCACCCATCTGGTCACAATAGTCATTGCTTCCACAAACCGTCCCGCTGTTTCCTGCCATGTGTCTCCCTGCGGAGAATAATCTGTTTCCGGGCCACAAATCTCCTGAAACGAAATTTCTATATCTCCCACTGGATCCGGATCCAGAACAGAATCCGCAGCCATCTCTGAACCATTCTTCCTGTTTTCTGCGTCGAAATACACTTTTCCTTCTTGTTCAGAAGTGCTTTTTTCTTCCGGCTTTCCCCGCATTTCCTGCTCCCATGCCTGCAACTTCCTGAGATCCTCGTCCTTAGGCGATGGAACATACTCTCTGTAAGCTTTTTCAAACATTGCTCTGGTCATCCGGACTTCACCTTGTTTCAGCCCTTCAACAGCTTTGGATGCATCTGCGTATTTCTGCTTACACAGCTGAAAAATCTGTTCCTTTACCCCATCCATAATATGGCCGATATTACGGAAACTGTAATTTTCCGTTTTTACTGCCATAATCTCTGCCGTAATATCCTCTCCCAGAGGAATATGTGTTAATTTTTTTTCAAAATAAGCCTTCCTTGCCTTCGTATCTGGCAACGGAACCCGAATCAGTTCCATTCGGCTGAGCATCGCATTGTCTACCTTGTCTGGATAATTGGTTGCCGCTATAAAGATCACTTCTTTTTCAGTATCCACCAGTTTATTATATCCTGTAAGAAAGGCTGTGGTCAGAGAAGCCCCGTGATCTGACAAACCGGGCTGATGACGGCTGACGCAAACTGCATCCAGCTCATCCACAAATACAATACATGGTGCTTTGTCAACAGCCTCCTGAAACAGGCGGCTGACCCTTTTTTCGGACTCTCCAACAAACCTACCCAGAATATCCTTAGCTTCTACAGAAAGAAAAGTAAAATCCTGTCCCATCAGCTCATTGGCAAAGGCTTCAACAATGTAGGTTTTTCCGCTTCCCGGAAGCCCGTAAAAAAAGAAAGAATTTGCCAGAGGAAGTTTCAGATGAGCTGCAATCTTAGATCTTTTTGCTCTGTCTGCACAGATTCTCAGTTTCTCTTTCAGAGAGTCCATTCCAGCCACATCCTCAAATGAATGATCCGGCTTTTCCTTTTTTAGCCATGCTGAAATATCAATATTGTCTTCGCTGAATTTTTCGGCAGCTGCAGACGCTTTGGAATCACTTGTTTTTTTCCTGTTCTTCTCCTTCAGAACATCCGTTATATGGATGACCTTTTGCTGGATCATCTGATTATTCCGACTATGAAATTCTCTCTCTTCTCCAACACTGACCGCCGCCATCCGCTCTGCAAATTTTCCCGCTTCCAAAAGCGCCTGTGCCTCTTCCCAGGAATTCTCTCCCAATTTATTTCTGAATTCCTCTGCCAGATCCATATACTGCTGATACCGGTGTTTCATAACCCCCATCTCTCTGATATAATCTTTCACATTCCTTCCTCCCTGCCTAAACGCTCATTAATTTCCTGAATTCATCGTCCTGGTCATCACCCCGGATTTTGCCATCATCTAAAAGCTTCATGCTTTCCTCTATGGAAAGTATTCCTGCCATTCTCGTTTTATCAAGAATCCGATTTACCTCTGTTTCCTGAATAGCCTGTTTTCGGGTATCCTCTTCTATATCTATCTGTTTCATTGCATCCGTAATCTTAACTGCAATATTTCCGGTCATATTCTCTACTGTGATCTCCAGACTCTCAATAGCGTTTCTGTACTGTACAAGCTGTCCTCTTTTTACTGCCAGCAGTTTTTCTGTATGACGGATGCGATTTCCCAGATTTACCATTTCCTGTTTATCATTATTTAATTTACTGATCTCACTGGAAAAAATATCTACCTTGCACCCCTCCATTACCTGTTCCAGTACAACCTGATACAAAGGGTTAGCTTCTGCCTGTTCCTGGATAGAATTGCGTAGCCTGCTGATTTTTCCGCGGAAGTCCTCCAGCTCTGCTTCCAGCTTTCTCACACTTCTTCCTGTTTCTGAAACCAGCTCAGAAATCTGGGCAATCTGCTCATAATATTTGATTTTCTTTTCATAGATTTCCGGCTCCCGGTACCTATCCGGACTACAGACTGAATACACCATTACATCCATAATACGGTCTATCATTTCCAGTTCAAAATATTCAGAAGATTTCATGCTCCACAGCCTGTCCACACAAACAGCCAGTTCCTCATCACAACAGTTTTCTGTATCGATACACCAGGGAGTCCTTATTTCCACCTCAACCTTATTCATTTTTTCCCGTATCTGTTCCATAAGATCCAAATTTCCTTCTACTGCACCCTCAAAAGAAAACATTCTCATTCTTCTTAGATTTGATTTTATACCAAATACAGGTCTGCATCTGCAGTCTGACGGATATTTCTGACATAATACAGTTAAAAGTGAAATCTTTTCTCCGTACAGATCCCTGCATTGGCTGATCAACTCATCCATCCTCTGCCATACTTCCCTGCTGTTTATATTTTCATATATCTGTCTCAGAGACCAGTTTTCATTTTTACGGAACAGACTTTCGTATGTACAGCTGAAGCTTTTTGAATGATGCCACAAATAAATGATATCCACATAATCCTCTAAACGTCCCATCCGATACTGATCATCCGGATGTTCCAAAAGGAGAAAACGCATCAGCATCTTTCGTATTTCCTCTCTTCCAAGCTGATTCCATACCATGTATCGTTTTCCCAGTTCCACTTCGAGCTCTTCATAAAAAGAAGTTCTCAGCCCCCGGTCTATAATTCTTCTGATTTCCGGAAACATTTCAGAACAAAAAATACCCTGTCGGTCTCTCAAATACAAAAAACTGTCATCTGCGCAAATATCTGCATATAAAAGAAAAATATTTTTCTGACCTTTGCTGCTGATCCACTTCTGAATATTTTCCCTCTGGGCAACCTCCTGGCATATATAATAAAAAGTTTTTATATGGAGCACAAAGGCATGCTTTTGTTTTTTATCTCCAAACAACCTGCCAATCCGTTTCAGTGCATCTCCGAAATTTGCATGACGCATTACATAAATCTTACGGCCATGATAACTCTCCTGTTCCGCTTCCACATATGTGCGCAGAAAAAACTGATACATCTCTCTAGGATACTGCTGCACCGACTGTTCATCCTCTGTGCATACAGTAAGCCCGGTTCCTTCCTCCCGCACAAAGTAAATTCCTTTATAATCGCTCTTTTTCAGCTGATAATAAATATTCTGATTCCGATCCAACTTTATCAGACTATCCAAGTAATAATCATCCTCATTGGCAAACAGGAAATGGATTCTGCTCTCATTTCTGCAAAACTTTTCCATCTTCCTTCCTCCATATTTTTCACTACTGTTTATTCCGCTCACAGCAACATTTTTCTTATTTAATTTGTTAAAATCCACTTATCATCATTATAGATAAATACAGTTTTTTCATCAAGTATATTTTCCTCAGTATGCACAAAAACTCTGGATATTCTGTTTTTTATTTCTGATTCTGTCTGATATTTTTTAATTCTTTTCCAGCTTGTTTGTGCCCCTGCCCTGCAGCCCTTATTAACCACTGTTCTGCCTTTTTTATATTCTTCGAAGTCCCGGCTCCCTTTTTGTAGCAAAGGCCAACCCGATATTGGGATTCTATCTCACCCAATATGGCTGCTTTCTGATACAGCAGAAAACTGGTTGAAAGATTATCATACTGCCTTGAATCACAGTACTTCAACCAGTAATAATCTGCTAGCTTCCTCATAGCCTCTACACTTCCCAGTCTTGCAGCCTGAATATAATACTTAGTACCTTCCTATAATTTCAAGCCCTAATTCATTGATTTTTGGGCTTTTTTCTTTAAA
>USDN01000051.1 GCA_900553515.1 uncultured Blautia sp.
ACAGCTGAGTGATCAGTTTAGCGTATGGTGTTTCACCACATCCTGCACAAGCTCCGGAGAACTCAAGCAGAGGCTGTTTGAACTGGCTTCCCTTAACAGTTGTCTCTTTGAATTTCTCAATAACATCTTCCTTAACCGGAAGCTGTACGCCATAATCAAAGAATTTCTGTACGCCTGCGTTTGCTTCCATGTTTTCCATAACAAGAGCCTTAGCACCCTTCTTGCCAGGACATACGTTAGCACAGGAACCGCAGCCTGTACAGTCGTAAGCGGAAACAGTCATTGTGAACTTGTAATCTTTCATACCGGTCATCGGCAGAGTAACCATGCCTTCCGGTGCGTTTGCAGCTTCTTCCTCAGTAAGAGCTACCGGACGGATAACAGCGTGCGGACAAACATATGCACAACGGTTACACTGAATACAGTTCTCTGGCTGCCATACCGGGATATTTACAGCGATACCACGTTTCTCGTATGCGGATGAACCGGACGGAGTAGTACCGTCTACATAATCCTTGAATGCAGATACAGGCAGGGAGTTACCTTCCTGAGCATTTACCTTAGCCTGGATATTGTTAACGAAATCAACAACGTCTGCTCTTCCCTCTTCTGCATGAGTCATATGAAGGCCTTCATCTTCAGCATCTTTCCAGCTTTCCGGAACCTGAATCTCAACAACCTGTTTTGCACCTGCATCAATAGCTGCCCAGTTCTTCTGAACAACGTCGTCACCCTTACGTCCGTAAGTAGCCTTAGCTGCTGCTTTCATAAGGTCGATTGCCTGCTCTTCAGGAATGATGCCTGTAAGCTTGAAGAATGCAGACTGAAGGATTGTATTGATACGTGTCGGTCCCATGCCTGTCTCGATACCGATCTTCACACCGTCGATGGTGTAGAATTTGATATCATGGTTGGCGATGAATGCTTTTACCTGTCCCGGAAGATGTTTCTCAAGTCCTTCCATATCCCATGGGCAGTTCAGAAGGAATGTACCGCCGTCTACCAGTTCCTGAACCATGTTGTATTTGTTCACATAAGAAGGATTGTGACATGCAACAAAGTCTGCTGTACGGATCAGGTATGTGGATTTGATCGGTTTCTTACCGAAACGCAGGTGAGACATGGTAACACCGCCTGACTTCTTGGAGTCATAATCAAAATAAGCCTGTGCATACATGTCTGTGTTGTCACCGATGATCTTGATGGAGTTTTTGTTTGCTCCTACAGTACCGTCAGCGCCAAGACCCCAGAATTTACAGTTTGTAGTTCCTTCCGGAGTAGTAACAAGCGGAGCGCCTGTCTCAAGAGAAAGATTAGTAACGTCATCAACGATACCAAGAGTAAATTTCTCTTTTGTTGTGTTCTCAAATACAGCTACGATCTGTGCCGGTGTTGTATCTTTGGAACCAAGACCATAACGTCCGGAGAATACAGGAACATCCTTATACTGGCTGTTCTTCAGAGCTGCAACAACGTCTAACCACAGCGGCTCGCCAAGAGCGCCCGGCTCTTTTGTTCTGTCAAGAACAGTAATCTGTTTTACAGATGCAGGGAATGCTGCGATCAGAGCTTCTGCGCTGAATGGTCTGTAAAGACGAACCTTAACAACACCAACTTTTTTGCCTGCTGCTGTAAGATAGTCGATAGTTTCCTCAATGGTATCGTTTACAGAACCCATAGCTACAACTACATGCTCTGCATCTTCAGCACCATAGTAGTTGAACAGTTTGTAATCTGTTCCGATCTTCTCATTTACTTTGTCCATGTACTCCTGTACAACTGCCGGAAGAGCATCGTAATACGGGTTACATGCTTCTCTTGCCTGGAAGAAGATATCCGGGTTCTGAGCAGAACCTCTCTGACACGGATGATTCGGATTCAGAGCATGTTTACGGAACTCTGCGATTGCATCCATATCTGCCATATCCTTCAGATCTTCATAGTCCCATGTTTCAATCTTCTGGATCTCATGAGATGTACGGAATCCATCGAAGAAGTTGATGAACGGAACTTTACCTTTGATTGCTGCCAGATGAGCAACCGGTGTCAGGTCCATAACTTCCTGTACAGAAGATTCACACAGCATAGCGCATCCTGTCTGACGACATGCCATAACGTCAGAATGATCTCCGAAGATAGAAAGTGCGTGGGAAGCAAGTGCACGGGCAGATACGTTGATAACGCCCGGAAGCTGCTCGCCTGCAATCTTATAAAGGTTCGGAATCATCAGAAGAAGACCCTGGGATGCTGTGTAAGTAGTAGTAAGGGCACCAGCTGCCAGAGATCCGTGAACTGCACCTGCAGCACCTGCCTCAGACTGCATCTCTGTAACCTGTACTTCCTGTCCGAAGATGTTCTTTCTTCCCTGGGTTGCCCACTCGTCTGTAGCCTCAGCCATAACAGATGAAGGGGTGATCGGGTAAATAGCAGCTACATCAGAATAAGCATATGATGCATGAGCGGCTGCATGGTTACCATCCATGGTTTTCATCTTTCTTGCCATAGTTTTCTTTTCCTCCTTAAAGGTATGATGAAAATTATTTCTAGACCGTTAAGCGATCTAAAATTCCGTAATTGATTATACCATATAATAACTTTATTGTCCAACCGGATTCTGGTTTTTTTTGCATACAACAAAAGAGAGAGCCGCCCTTTCTGCATAAAAATATGCCATGTGCAGACCTCTCTTTTCTGTCCATTTTATCACATATTGTCAAAAAGCTCCTGCAGGGATCTGCGTCTCAGCATCTTCCACAGCTCCTGCTGGATATCCTCCAGTTCTCTGTGAATCACACAGGGGGTCTTGTCCCTGTTATCTCTCACACACTGATAATGAGGGTCCATACACTCAATGATCATAAGTTCCGGATCAATGGCTGTATACACATCAAACAATGTGATCTCTTCTGTTTTTCTGTTAAGAGAATATCCTCCATGAACACCTCTGAATCCCTTTACAAGCTTTGCCTTCTGAAGTTTTTTCAGTATCTTGTAAGCAAAGGGAGCCGTAATCTGTTCCTTTTCACAGATTTCTCCGACACTGAGTCTCTCTTCTCCTGCCAAAGCACGGATAACCCTTACTGCATAATCACATTCTCTTGTAATCAACATATCTACTGTCCTCTCTGATGTTTCTTATGTCCTGCCAGCTTTTTACATACAAACTGTATCTATTTTGTCCGTACTGTTATCAATTTATATGGCATTTAATACTTTCGCAACTTTGATTATAACAACAGCCTTGTAAAAATACAATATTTTTTTGAATAATCGTCATTATTTTTCTGCAAATATCAACAAAAGTCCAAACAACAGGATCAGAATACCAAGAATGCGTCTGAGCCATACGCCAACGGATGCATATGACGGATTTTTAATCAGACGATCCACATAGCTATAGCCGATCCCGGCACCTACTAAAAGCACACTGTGTCCCAGTGCATACAATACCATCAGAAGCACACCCCACCAGGCATTTCTCCCCAGCCTGGCCACCAGAGCCAACAGCGCCACCATAACCGGAATTGCACAGTGAGAAGCAAAAACACCCCCAACTGCCCCAGTCAGAAATGCTCCTGCATAACCTTTCTTTGTCATATGCTCTGACATATGGATATGAGGTATGATATTTACTATCCCAAAAACCTGCAGGGCCATAAAAATCATCAGAACTCCCATCAAAAATGTCCACCAGTGTCCTGCCTCATGCAGAAGATGTCCAATAAAGGAGGCCACCGAACCAAATATTCCAAAGGTCACAGCCATCCCGGCTGCCATGGAGAGCGAAAGGCGCACTGCTTTTTTGCGGTCAGCATTCACTGCACCTACACAGGCTAAAAGCATGGGGACAGAGGCCAATGAACAGGGAGTAAAAGAAGTCAGAATCCCCGCCGCCAGACTCAGCAGCGGAGCCGCCCAAAGGTTTTCTGTCATCAGCTCTGTAAGTGTATTTATAATTTCCGTCATGCACAACAAACTCCCTTCTTTATAATAATGAATCTATATTTTTCTCGTTCATTTCCTTTTGAAAGATGATTATAGCAGTATCTCTTTCATTTTTCAAGAAAATAAGTCTTGCAAAATCCACACTTTAAGGTACAATGGGAATGAGCTGCAAAAACAGCATTGTATAAAAACAACAACGAAACCATAATGAAGAAAAGAGGTACCTTATGATTTCAGCAAATAACATCACACTGAGAGTTGGTAAAAAAGCTCTGTTTGAAGATGTAAACATCAAATTTACAGAGGGAAACTGTTACGGTCTCATCGGAGCCAACGGCGCCGGAAAATCCACCTTCCTTAAAATCCTTTCCGGTCAGCTTGAGCCCACCAACGGAGATATCGTTATCACTCCGGGCCAGAGACTTTCTTTCCTGCAGCAGGATCATTTCAAGTACGATACTTATCCTGTACTGGATACAGTCATCATGGGAAACGCAAGACTGTATGACATCATGAAAGAAAAAGAAGCCATTTATGCCAAGGAAGACTTTACAGACGAAGACGGCATCCGTGCAAGCGAACTGGAAGGCGAGTTTGCAGAGATGAACGGATGGGAGGCAGAATCTGATGCAGCCACCCTTCTTAATGGTCTTGGTATTGAAACTGATCTCCACTACACTTTAATGTCAGAACTTACCGGAAGCCAGAAGGTAAAGGTTCTTCTTGCACAGGCTCTTTTTGGAAATCCGGATATCCTGCTCCTTGACGAGCCTACCAACCATTTGGATCTCCCGGCTATTGAATGGCTGGAAGAATTCCTGATTAATTTTGAAAATACTATCATTGTAGTATCCCACGACCGATATTTCCTTAACAAAGTCTGCACCCACACTGCCGACATTGACTATGGAAAAATCCAGCTTTATGCCGGAAACTATGATTTCTGGTTTGAATCCAGCCAGCTTCTGATCAAACAGATGAAAGAAGCAAACAAGAAAAAAGAAGAAAAGATCAAAGAACTCCAGGAGTTTATCTCCCGTTTCAGTGCCAATGCCTCCAAATCCAAACAGGCAACTTCCCGTAAACGTGCACTGGAAAAGATCCAGCTGGATGAAATGCGTCCTTCCAGCCGTAAATATCCATATATCGACTTCCGTCCTAACCGTGAGATCGGAAACGAAGTCCTTATGGTGGAAAATCTTTCCAAAACCATTGATGGTGTAAAAGTCCTGGACAATATCTCCTTTACCCTTGGACATGATGATAAAGTTGCCTTTGTAGGAGCAAACGAGCAGGCTATTACCACCTTCTTCAAAATCCTCATGGGTGAAATGGAGCCGGATGAAGGAAATTATAAATGGGGTGTTACAACTTCTCAGGCGTATTTCCCAAAGGATAATACGACAGAATTTGATAATGATTTGACGATCACCGACTGGCTGACCCAGTATTCTGAGATCAAAGATGCTACTTATGTCCGCGGTTTCCTTGGACGTATGCTTTTCCCCGGAGAAGACGGTGTAAAACGTGTCAGAGTTCTTTCAGGTGGAGAAAAAGTCCGTTGTCTCCTTTCCAAGATGATGATCTCCGGTGCTAATATCCTTCTTCTTGACGAGCCTACCAACCATCTTGACATGGAGTCTATCACAGCTTTAAACAACGGTCTGATCAAATTCCCGGGAGTTATTCTTTTTACTTCCCACGACCATCAGTTTGTACAGACCACAGCTAACCGTATCATGGAAATTCTTCCTGACGGCAAGCTGATCGATAAGATCACTACCTATGACGAATATCTGGCAAGTGATGAAATGGCCAAGAAACGTCACGTCTATACAATGAATGAAGAGGACGCAAACGATAACTGATGTTCAAAAAACAGCAGACACCACTTATACTGTGATGTCTGCTGTTTTTCCATTTGTAACTTCCAGAAGTTTTTCCAAAGATACCTTTAACGTCAGGCCAATCCTTCCTCCGCTGATATATATTTCCTGAAACTGCTCCGCCGAAGAATCAAATATCACCGGATATTGTTTCTTCATTCCCAAAGGACTGCAGCCTCCTCTTACATATCCTGTGATCTTCAGGATATCTTTCACATGGATCATGTCTACCGTTTTCTCTCCTACAGCCCTGGCAGCCGCTTTTCTGTCCACTTCTTTTTCAATAGGTACTACAAACACATAATAACCGCCGCTTTTCCCTTCCATTACAAGGGTTTTAAAAGACTGTTCGTAAGGTGCACCAATAAGATCTGCACTGTGAAGTCCATCAATGAATTCGTCACACTCATACGGAAACGCCTCATAGGACACTTTCTTCCGATCCAGAATCCTCATCGCATTTGTTTTAGCCTCTTTTGCCATTACGTCCCTCTTTCTGGGAATGCTTCTCTCCATGCTTTTTCCACGGCAGAATACTTTCCCTGTCTTCTTCCTCCATCATTTCTCTTAGTATCTCTTCATCCAGTTCATCCTCGTCAATAGGATCCAGCTCATCATATAATTCTTCATCGTCATAAAATTCTTCATTGTCATAGAAATCATCATCATACAGATCTGCATAAAAAGCTCTTTCCCGCCGACTGCCTGAAGGATGACCGGTGTATCGCCCATTCCATTCTTCTCTGTCCGAAAGATCTGGATTTTCCACCCTTACTGTATATGTTTTTTTCTTAGAAGAGTTTTTAGGATAAGGTCTTCTTCCATAAGAATCATCATACGCATAAGAATCCAAGGGAAGGTCAAATTCCGGTTCTGATTTTTTACGAGGACGATAAATAATCGTCTTATCTGAATCAAGTCCATGATATTCTCGACGCCTTGCATGTTCTTCTCCGATCTGGATATCCACAGGGACATCTCTGCGGGAAGAATTCTCTCTGGAACGAGGCTTCGGATCCCTCAAAGCCTCTCTGTAAACACGGTCGTCTGCATACTCTTTTACATGCACCTTTTCCGCAGGCTTTTTCACCTTCTTCTTTACAGGTTTCCGATATTCCTCTTCGTATTCATCTTCATACTCATCTATGTATTTCTTCTTATTTGCAGCAAACTGGATCAGCATTCCCAACGCTGCAAATGCTGCACTGAGTCCGATTCCATAAGGAAACTCCGCAAGTCCTCCCAGCTTCGCCAGAGCCATTCCTGCCATAGCGCCTCCCAAAAGACTTGTTCCGGTAATGATCACTTCACGTGCCCATTTCATTGCAAGACTTCCGATTCCTACACCTGCCAGCAGACACACAAAAAACATCAGAGAAGTAGTTGGATGCAGCACATAAACAGCAATACCTAATCCAAGACCTGCTCCCATCACAAAAATACCTGCTTTATAACTTATAAACACAATAATTGCCAGAACAGCGCCTACTCCTGCCGAAACTGCCAGCTGCATCATGGTGTCCCATATGCCCATTAAAAATGAAGCTCCATAGCCCAGTCCCGCTCCTATCACAAATCCAAAAAGCATCATCCAAAACCGCAGCAGACGATAGCCCAGAATGCAGTTTATCACGCCAAACACCAACAGAACACCAAAAATAATCATCTGTATATCTGTTAAAGCAGATGATGTCCGAAGTCTTTCTATGATATCCATACCCCGAAGCAAGATATCCAGAATAGCATCCATACTCTTTTCCTCCATCATATAAAATTAAAACATAAAATACATAGTCTTCATATTTTCAAGCAGACCATAATGATATTCTACTGAAGTCATTCCGTATATCTGAAGATAATATTCAGCTATATGATTAATATAGCTTTCCTGGATCCATTCTCTGTAAGCTTCATTATACGCTTCCTGGCTGCTGAATTTAAATCTGACTACTGCTGCACCATTGTCCAATCGCATCTGGCAGTACTCATAAAGTTCCTGTCTGTCATAAACTTCAAAGCATCCCTGATTTAAAACATAAAAATTTTTATCAACTGCCGTACATTCCGGTACAGGAAATTCCGGCGAAGCTGTATATATACGCTCATATTCCTCTGGAAAAGGACACAAATAATCATACATAGTAGTTTTATGTTCTACCAGCTCCACAGCATCTCCTTCCAGAAATTCCGGCTGATCCCCATTTGTTGCATCCACATAGTAATACTGTCCGTCGATCAGCACAATATTCCACGCATGACCTTCCGTGCTTCCCGCCGTATCTCCTTCCACATAGATACAGGGTATACCTAACCTCTCCAGAAGATACTGCACTGCCCTTGCATATCCGGCACAGACCGCCTGTTTTTTCCAGAACACTCCGGCAATATTCTGGTCATCCTCCATAGAAACATAATCTACCGTATCGATCAGATAAGTATATACTTCTTTGATCTTTTCGTAATCATTTGCCGTATCTGCCGTTCGTATACAAATTTCCTGAAATGCAGCTTCCATTGACTGCTGGATCTCCTGCATCTCCTGTTCTGTATAAGTATACCCCGGTGAAAAACTACAGTAATCTTTTCCCGGATATGCAGTCCGGTAAACCGGCTGACGATTATGGATCCAAAAAAGCTCTGGATGATCCTTCAGGATCCCGTGATAAACTTTGTCAATTAAAGTTTCGTCTGACACGGTCAGGTAAAATTCTTCTTTTCGTTGCCTGATGCCCTGAAGCATTTCCCTGTACACTCTTTTTTCTTCTTCTGTCAGAAGAGAAAAATAGTATTCCTGATGTCCTTCATCAGTCTGCACAATATCCTGTTCTCTAAGCCTCTGCACTTCTTCCGGTTCCGGTTTTAACAGTGATTCTGCAAAATCCAGGACAGAATCCCGGTTTTCTCCTTCCCCCGCCCATTTATCCTTGCTCATCTGATAGGATACAAAACACAGGGCTCCCAGTATCAATATCAGAATAAGAAAAACCTTTCCTGAAAATCGTTTTCTCTTCATCCGATTCTCCTTTTTGAAAAATCATGCCCATGCGGCCTTATTCCAATCCGCATGGGCATATTTTATACAACAGGAAAGCAATGCATTTTGTACCAGCTTTGTTCTCCCTATGGACACCTATGGTCAGTCACTGAATACAATCTCGATATCGTCAGTCTCAGGTTTCCCCGGAAGAATCTCCGGAGTTCCATAAACAGAAACATTCTGGTCAAGGATCGCCTGCAAAGTATCTGTCACTTCTACATTTCCATCGTCTCCACTGCCATCAGAAAGAGCAGCACCTTCATTCTCTGCAGTGTCCTCAAACGTAACGATAACATCATCGTCTCCGTCACCGGAAACAAAAATTTCTTCTGTTTCAATATCTTCTGTATCAGCTGTATTTCCTTGAGCGCTTCCAGAAGTAAAGTCCGTATCTGTTTCCTGGTCTGCTGCAAAATCATCCGGAACTTCTGCATTGTCTGCAGAAGAACCATCACTGATCATCTGTGCCAGTTCCTCTTCTGTGGGATAAAAATCAGGCTGTCTGATATAACGGAAACTTGCGCCATATGCCTCTCCCACTGTTACACCATTTTTACTGGAGGAGCAGTGAACTGCGATCCAGTCTCCTGCATCTGTCTGTCCGCAGATAATACCTACATGATTATTGCTTCCGGCTTCCGGTCCGCTTTGGAACACCAGATCTCCCGGCTGAGCATCCTGCTCACTTACTACGTTGGCATTCAGCCATTGAGCAGATGTTCCGTCTCCGATATTTTCCTGCATATTCTGATCCATATAACCATTGATCACAGCCCAGGTAACAAATCCGCTGCAGTCCAGTCCATAAGCTCTTACTGTTCCTGTGCTTGGACTTCCCTCTGCTGATACTTTTTCTGCATTTCCCCAGCTGGAATCTTTGCCGATCACGGTTGATTTTCCACCCCAGAAATAACCGACTTCTCCTACCAGAGAATAGGCGGCAGTAATCACATTCACACGTTCCTCTGATACATTTTCTCCGACGCTCTGACGCACAAATCCCTTGGCATCTGTAACAACAGCACACAAAAGCTTACAGTCTGTCTCTACATATTTTTTAAGGACAGCTCTGTCTTCCTGTTTAATCTTATTTTCTTTTATATAATGATTAATATGATAGTTTCCATAGGACACATGTGACGGCTGTTTCTCATCTCTTATAATCGGGTTCAATTCTGCAAAAATTTCTGCAAGATCATTTTTTGCATTACTGTCCAGTTTAAACTCTGTCACACCTTCCTGGCTTTTTTCATATACATAAACAGCAAGAATATCCTGCCAGTTTCTTACAAGAAGTGAATCAGAAGAAGAGGTCAGCTTATCACTCCTTGAATCACTGGAATCTATCAGTTTGTTTTTTTCCTTGTATTCTTTTTCGATCTCATCCATTACAGAAGAAAAATCTTCCGAAAAAGAAAGCTGATAATTATTTTTCAGACTGTCCAGATAGAATTCACGGCCTGCATGAAGATTTGCCACCATACTGCTGTAATATACCGGTGTACCTTCCCGACCTGGCTCTGTTCCATCAGAAATATCCGGCTGTTCACCGTCAGTATTTCCATTTTCTTCTTCCTTAAGCTCAGCTATCCTCTTTTCCATCTGCTCAAGCTTTTCATAATTCGTCACAAGTTTTTTCTGTTCTTCTGTAAGCTTGTCATATGCCTTACGCAAAGCTTTCACTTTTGGCTCATGTTTCAATGTAAGTTTTTCTTTTGACAGCTGTTCGATCTCGTAGATCAGTTTTTCCACTGTCTGATCATCAGGAGCCGGGGTCGGTGTTGGTGTCCCCGTAGGGCCTGGTGTTACACTGGGTTCCGGGGTTACACTCGGTCCTGGTGTCACGCTTGGCTCTGGGGTTACGCTTGGCTCTGGTGTTATACTGGGTTCCGGCGTAACAGTCGGCTCAGGAGCCGTAGTTGGAGTTGGGGCTTCTGTCGGTGCCGGAGCTTCCGTAGGAACAGGTGCGGCAGTCGGTAGCGGAGCTTCCGTAGGAACAGGTGCAACGGTCGGTGCCGGAGCCACCGTTGGCGCCGGAGCGGCTGTCGGTTCAGGCTCTGCCGATTCCTGAGAGCTTCCATCTCCAAAATCCAAAAGCTCAGTTCCTCCATCGGCTTCTGCCATTACAGATGCCGGTGTCGATAAAACCGTAGCTGTTATCAATGTGATACATAAATATTTTGTAAGATACTTGTTCTTCATTCTGGTAGAATTACTCCCTTCCAAGAACATATCCTTATTCCCCTACATAAAGGTATGCCTTCCTAGATGCTAAATGCTTACATATAACCTTTTTCATTTTAGCACACAGTTTTTTTAAAATCAACCGCCGGAGTTTACACCCCGGCGGTTTTAGCACAAAATTCATATTTTTTTCATACTTGCCCAAAATCAAAACACAGACACCTGTGCCAGAGTTAATCCTGTACAAAGCTGGCATACACCCTGAAATACCTGGCAGCAGACATTTAATATATATCTGATATCATCTGTGATATTTCTTTCTTTTTTCAGATAGGCTTCATGTTGTGTCTTAATATATTCCGTAATCTGTCCAAAATTCCCAAAAGAAATCGCAGGATCTGTGTATTTATCTGCCTCACCATTTCTGATATAGCTTTTCAGTCTGTTTTTTAATTCTTTTTCATAACTGTTATGCTGCACCAGAGAACCTGTAAATGTCTTGTTGTGAGGAAATGTAAAATAATCTGCAATATAATGAAAAATTTCTCCAAGTCTGCGCCAGAATACTCTCTCCTTATACTGAGCAGTCCCATATTCTACAAGAATCTCTAATTTTTCCTGTACTTCATCAAAGGTTCCAAAAAACTCATGTCTCTTTGTTACAAAAGAAGGTCTGATATCCGGAAGAATACTTCCAAGACAAAATGCTTTTCTATGTGACTGTAAACTTTCGGAAGCTGTCATCTGATCAGCCAGATATCTCGCCAGCAATATATGTGATTTTTTTCTCAAAACTTTTCTCTCTTTCTTAAAGAAACCGTTTACTGCAACCAAAGCATACTATACCAGAAAACTCAATTTTTTTCAAATAAAATTTTTCTAAACTTTCACCAGATTCCTTTGTTTTTTCTTTATGCTTCTCTGGTCATAACTGCATATTTTCTATGGATTACAATTTTTGCAAGGAGCATATCCCTGATCAAGAAGCTCATCTCTGGTTCCTGTATATTCCAGCTTGTTTTTTTCCTTCATCCGCTTCACACTTGAACATTCCGGTTCATGAAAAACCCGGGAATTTATATTGATGATATACGTCTCCTGAGCAAGCGCCTGATCATCCTTCCGCTCCTGCACTTCTCCATCTGAAAATCCTGACAGTGCAGACTCTGTTCCAGTTTCCGTGTCCAAAATCTCCCAGCTGTCGCCCGTACTGTAGTCAATCTCTATCCCCGGCTGAACATTATAACAAAAAACATTAAAAAAGATTCCTTCTCCCCCGTCCTCTACAGATCTTGCCTCCATCTGTACGCCGGAAGCCACCAGATCATCCTCCTGATACAAAGGTGTCACCCTGTAAAGCACATGATTTCCAGTTTCATGGATATAGTCTGCTGTCATGTTTTCAAAGGGCAGCATTCCTTCTACATTCATATATCTTGTTCCTGTTATAAGGTTCTGCTCATTTGCATTTTCTGCCGTAAGCTGATAACCAATAAGATGACATCTGTTATAAAGATATTTTCCATCTACGCAATCATACTTCACTGTCTGCCATCCAGACGGACGCACCTGACCTATTTTTTCTCTTGCTTTCTGCGGCATCAGATCCGGTCCAATATTGGCATATGCCGTTCCGCATCTTCCCAGCTCATCTAATTCACTGTAGCTTTCAAAAGATTCTCCCGGAATTTCCTCTTCCGTAAATTCCGGGATATTATCATTCACCACCGTATAAGGATCTCCCGTATACGAAGGTATTTCTGCAAGGTATGCAGCTGCATAAACCTCCGCTACCCCCATCGAAATGCTTCCTGCTCCCCACAAAAGCACTCCCATTGAAACAGCCAGAGCAATGATCCTTTTCGTCCTTTTCATCATATTCGCTCCCCTCTTGTGTACTATATTTATCTGTATTTCGACAGATTATCCCTTGAAATCCTATCACAAAAGGACGTTTTTTTCAATCGTCCGAGCATAAATCCCCTGTACGCAAAAATAAGGTACGGAAACCGTACCTTATTTTCACTGTAACAGACCACTGTAAACGTATCCAGTCTGTCCTTCATATTCAATTTGTATCCAATCACCTTCCTGGCCCAGTTTTTCTACTTCTGTTCCTTCATCCAGGCCTCCAATGATATCAGATTCACCATCTGCTCCTGCTCTGACGTTGCATCCTTCTGTAACTGTCAAAATCGTTCCATTCTCTGTGCTTTCAGAACCACTGGCATCTTCGCCGAGACCATTAAGGAATTCCGCAAGTCCCGGATCATTTTTCTGTGCAGCATCATACTCCGCCTGCACCTTTGCTCTCAGCTGCTGGACATCCGCATCATTCAAAAGATTTTCCATATATGTAGAAATCTTTGTATTCTGATCCGCTGCCCCCAGGATCTTATAAATGTTCTTGCTGTCTTTTACAACATACGCATATCCCAGTGAAGGTACCGGCGTATCAATTCCTGTGCAGACATAACTATAACAAGTATATACTACATAAGAATTATCATCCAACCCCTTTTTTGTATAGACATTGCCTGGTGTATAAGCTTCAATATAATCTTTGGCATTTGTGATTCTTGATTCATCAGATGCAGTCAGATCACTGACCAAAGTCCTTAATACTGCAATATCTCTTTCCCCTAAAGCTCTGTAATAGCTATGCATGAACGCAGAAATATCTGCGCTGCCTTCTTCCAAGGGATTCGCATCTTCTTTCTTCCCGTCGTTTGTCTCCCCATCATCTTCCGGAGAAGAAGGATCATTTCCCTGGCTGTTGTCCTGAACTGTTTTTTGATCTTCATCAGAAGCACCCTTCCCGCTTCCTACACAGGCACGTATGCCGAAGAACAAAACAGCTACGATCACCAGAATCGCACCGCCAAGCATAAAATAGCGGAGGTTATCTGATAACCATTCTCTGAAATTATCCAAGTTCTTGTCCTCCTTAAATTACAACGCGCCGGAACCTCCCAATTGTCCTGCGCAAACACACCTGAAGGGAATCGAACCCCCGCACATGGTACCGGAAACCACTGCTCTATCCACTGAGCTACAGGTGCATAAACATATTTCATTGAGATATATAATATCACATTAATTTATAAAAGTAAAGATTTTTCTTTTCTGTGTACAATTAAAGAAATTTCCTGGTCACTGTTCACACGGTACTACTTTCCTGCTGACAAAAAATCAAGGCACAGAATATTCTGTGCCTCACATAAATTTTTAAGACTGTTTTTTCAAATCACTGTAGGTCGTTCCTGTATGCAATTCGATTCCATTAATCTTTGCAAGTTCATGAACCGTCACAAATTGATAGCCTTCTTTGATCATTTCCGGAATAAAAATTTCTGCAGCATCTACCGATGTGCTGAAAATATCATGCAGCAGGATAATCGATCCATTCTCCGCCTGAGCTCGAACAATATCAGCAATCTGCTGAGGATCCTGACTTTCCCAGTCCAGTGTGTCTATAGACCACAGCACCATAGGAGTTCCTATAACAGATTTTACAGTTGAGTTGACAGAACCATAAGGCGGGCGCACTACTGACGCTCCCTGTCCGGTAAGCTCCATAAGAAGATTGTCAACGGCGCCTATTTCCGCAGACATATCCTCTGGAGATAATCCAGTAAGGTCTGCATGGGAATATGTATGATTGCCCAGTTCACAACCTAGCTTTTTCATTCGCTTTACTTCATCAGAAAAATATTCAATCTCTTTTCCTACCATAAAAAAAGTAGCTTTTGCTTTATTTTTTTCCAGACAATCCAGAAGTCTGTCTGTAAAAGAACTCGGTCCATCATCAAAGGTCAGAGCCACATATTTTTTTTCCTTTTTTACAGGAGTTTTTGCAGACTCCTCCTTTGATGTTTTTGTTTTCTCCGAAACTTTTGTCTCCGTCGGAGTTTTTGTCTGTTTTGGCACTTCTGTCTTCTGTTCCTTTTCTGATGGATAACCTTTCAAAGATCCATCCGCCAAAAGCTCATAACTTTTTCCTCCGGTTGTAATAAAACCAGTCTGCATGATCCCATCCAGATCCATGAAATAACGTTTTCCACCATCTTCCACCCATCCGGTCTTCATGACTCCATTCTGATCAAAAAAGTATCTTTTTCCGTCTGTATCTGTAAGCCATCCCGTATAAGGTACACCATTGACCATAAACATCCAATTGCTTCCACTTGATGTCCAGATGCCGGCAGCGGCTTCCGGAGATACTTTAAACAAAGCAGGAGTTGCTGTAGGGACTACAGAAGGCGTAGGAGATACCTGAACAGAAAGTTCCTCTTTTTTCGGCTCCTCTTTTTCATGAGACAGAGTCTCTCCACTGTCATCTGACGCAAACAGTTTAATGGTTTCATCCTCAAGTTTTGAAGGAACTGCTGTCGATTGCCGGAACAGATATCCGCATCCAAAACAGAGCAAGACAGAAATCAAAAGCAGAAAAATATTGGTCCGCTTATTGCCGCCTGGCATATTCTTTCCTCCTCATATTTTTTACATCACCGTGTCTTCTCCTATCATACAATAACCGACAAAAAAATACAACCCTGCCTTATATTTGCTTGTTGATAATAAATCAGAATAATTATATAATGGAAAAATGGAAAAAGTAATAAACACTATAAGAATAAATAAATATCTAAGCAATGCCGGAGTCTGTTCCAGGCGTGAAGCTGATCAGTATACCGATGCAGGACGTATCACCATAAACGGGATACCAGTCTCTACCGGAGAACGCATCTCTCCTGATGCAGAAATCTGTCTGGACGGAAAACCCATTCAGCAGGAAAAGCGCCAGGTACTGCTCCTGTTCTACAAACCCAGAGGAATTGTCTGCAGCACAAAAAAACAACGCCAGGAGACTACTGTTACAGAGTTTCTGGACTACCCGCTGCGTGTCTATCCAATCGGACGCCTTGACAAGGAATCAGAAGGGCTCCTTCTTCTGACAAACCAGGGCGATCTGGTCAACCGGATCATGCGTGCCGGAAACTATCACGAAAAAGAATATCTGGTCACTGTAAACAGGGAGGTTTCTTCAGAATTTATCCAAAAAATGGCATCAGGTGTTCCTGTTCTGAACACAGTTACTCGAAAATGTTTTGTGGAAAAAACGGGCAAAAATACTTTTCGCATTATCCTGACCCAGGGACTGAACAGACAGATCCGGCGCATGTGTGCCTATTTCGGCTATGAGGTTATTTCTTTAAAAAGAATAAGGATCATGAATTTGACATTAGGCGGTCTGAAACCCGGAGAATACAGAGAAATCCGGCCTGACGAACAGAAACGGCTGGAACAGATGCTGAAAGATTCATCAAATGAAACAGTTACAGGAGGTAATTATGGAAACAGCCCTGCAGCAAATGAAAGAGCTGGTAAAACTATTAAACAAAGCAGCAAAAGCCTATTATCAGGAAGACCGGGAGATCATGGACAACAGGGAGTACGATTCCCTGTACGATCAACTGGAAAAACTGGAAAAGGAAACAGGGATCACTCTGGCAGACAGCCCCACAGTAAACGTAGGCTACGAAGCCGTTGATTCTCTGCCAAAGGAAACTCATGAAAGCCCTATGCTCTCTCTCGATAAAACGAAAGACAGAGAAACTCTCAGAGAGTTTATTGGAAGTCACAAAACACTTTTATCCTGGAAAATGGACGGACTGACCATTGTTCTTACTTATGAAAATGGGGAACTTCAAAAAGCCGTCACCAGAGGAAATGGTACAGTCGGTGAAGTCATCACCAACAATGCCCGTGTATTTCGGAATATCCCCTTAAAGATTGCCTACCAGGGACGTCTGATTCTTCGGGGAGAGGCAGTTATCACCTATTCGGATTTTGAACAGATCAACAGTTCTATTGAAGATGTGGATGCCAGATACAAAAATCCAAGAAACTTATGCAGCGGCTCTGTCCGCCAGCTTAACAATCAGATCACTGCAGAAAGAAATGTTCGGTTTTATGCATTTTCCCTGGTATCTGCTTCCGATGTGGATATGCATAATTCCAGAGAATACCAGATGGAATGGCTGAAAGATCAGGGCTTTGAAGTTGTAGAATATCGTGTTGTTACAGCAGACACACTGGATGACGCCATGGAATATTTTGCTGATGCTGTGGAAAAGAATGATTTTCCTTCGGATGGTCTTGTAGCCCTTTATGATGATATCGCTTACGGAGAATCCCTGGGATCCACAACAAAATTTCCAAGAAATGCATTTGCATTCAAGTGGGCAGATGAAATCCGCGAAACGATCTTGCGTAATATTGAATGGAGTCCCTCCCGAACAGGACTGATCAATCCAATTGCCGTATTCGATCCTGTAGAATTAGAAGGAACAACTGTCAGCCGGGCCAGCGTTCACAATGTCAGTATCCTGAAAGAACTGGAACTGGGAATCGGGGATACTCTGCAAGTGTATAAGGCAAATATGATCATACCCCAGATTGCAGAAAACCTTACAAGAAGCCGGAATCTTCAAATCCCTGATACCTGCCCTGCCTGTGGAAATGAAGCCAGGATCATCAAAGAAAATGAGGTGGAAGCACTTTACTGTACGAATCCCGATTGTGCTGCCAAAAAGATCAAAGCCTTTACACTTTTTGTCAGCAGAGATGCCATGAATATTGACGGTCTTTCAGAAGCCACCCTTGAAAAATTTATCGCCAGAGGTTTCATCCATACTTTCGGTGATATTTTTGAGATCAGCCGTTACAAAGATGAAATCATGGAAATGGAAGGATTTGGCCAAAAATCCTTTGACAATCTTATGGAAAGTCTGGAAAAAGCAAAAGAGACTACTCTTGCAAAGGTAATCTACAGCCTCGGAATCGCCAATATTGGTCTGGCTAATGCCAAAGTGATCTGCCGTCACTTCGATAACAGCCTGGATGCCATCCGAAAAGCCGACCTGGAAGAAGTCAGCGCCATTGACGGAATCGGACCTGTTATTGCCCGTAATCTCGTTGACTATTTTCACAAAGAAGAAAACAACCAAAAAATAGATTACCTTATGCAGCACCTCCATATACAGCAGGAGGAGATCAAAGGCCAGCAGATTTTTGCAGGAATGAATTTTGTGATCACGGGAAGTCTGGATCATTTCTCTAACCGAAATGAAGCCAAAAATCTCATCGAATCTCTTGGAGGCAAAGTAACCGGCTCCGTTACCGGAAAAACAACTTATCTGATCAATAATGACACTGCTTCTAATTCATCAAAAAATAAAAAAGCCAGGGAATTGGGAATCCCCATCCTTTCGGAAGAAGATTTCCTGCAGCTTACCCAGACCGACTATCCGACAGAATGATATACCAGGAGGAAAACAAAATGCCAATCAAAATACAAAGCGATCTGCCTGTAAAGGAGATCTTAGAAAAAGAGAATATTTTTGTCATGGATGAAGGACGAGCTATCCATCAGGATATCCGTCCGATCCAGATTCTGATACTGAACCTGATGCCTCTGAAAGAGGAGACAGAACTCCAGCTGCTCCGTTCCCTTTCTAATACCCCACTGCAGGTAGATGTCACCTTCATGGCAGTAGAAAGCCATGTGGCAAAAAACACATCCAAAAGCCATTTAAACAAATTTTATCAGACTTTTTCCGAATTGAAACATATGCGTTTTGACGGAATGATCATCACCGGTGCCCCTGTGGAACAGATGGATTTTGAGGAGGTAGATTACTGGAATGAATTGACAGAGATCATGGACTGGACAGAAACCCATGTCACTTCCACCATTTTCCTCTGCTGGGCAGCCCAGGCCAGTCTTTATCATTTTTATGGTCTCAAAAAAAGAATGCTGGACAAAAAAATGTTCGGTCTTTTCTGGCACAAAGTATTAAACCGCAAGGTTCCTCTTGTAAGAGGATTTGATGATATGTTCCTTGCCCCTCACTCCAGACATACAGAAGTTCCTATTGATGATATCCATGCCTGCAAAGAACTGACCGTGCTTGCCGAATCAAAAGAAGCCGGACTTTTCCTTGCTATGGCTGAAGACGGCCGCAGGATCTTTGTTATGGGACATCCTGAATATGACCGCGTGACTCTTGACGGAGAATACAAGCGTGACTCTGATAAAGGTCTTCCCATTGACATCCCGGAAAACTATTATCAGAACAATGATCCCCAAAACAAACCGCTGCTTATGTGGCGTGCTCACGCAAACAACCTGTACACCAACTGGCTGAATTACTACGTTTACCAGAGTACACCGTATGATCTGATGGGAACACCGGATTTTAAGAATATTTAAAAGCTTTTCAGGCTTTCTGTTTTTATTAATCTGATGTTACTTCAAGACAAAAATATAGAAAGGGATTTTAATAATGTACTATTCTGTGAACAATCTGCTATGAAAGGATGTGTTACTATGCCATTACCACATGAGAAGATTTATACCACCGAAGATATTTATAATCTTCCAGAAGGAACCCGAGCTGAACTGATTGACGGTCAAATTTATTACATGGCACCACCAAGTCGTAAACATCAGAGCATTGCAGGAAAACTATTCACAGCTATCTCACATTACATTGAAAGCAAGGGTGGCACCTGTGAATCGTATATCGCTCCATTTGCTGTATTTCTTAATGAAAACAATAAAAACTATGTTGAACCAGATATTTCTGTGATCTGCGATAAAAACAAGCTGAATGACAAGGGATGTGCCGGGGCACCGGACTGGATCATTGAAATTGTATCTCCAAGCAGCAGACGCATGGATTATTACATTAAACTTTTTAAATATAGGGCTGCCGGGGTTCGAGAATACTGGATTGTAGACCCAGACAAAAACCGGATCATGGTATATAATTTTGATAATGAAGATACCGCAGATTATACCTTTTCTGATATTGTAAAGGCAGGCATCTATGAGGATTTCTCTATTGATTTCTCTCAATTTGTTTTTTGAATATTGGTTCTTTTTATAGGACGAAAGGATAAAAAATAGCGCCCTCGGTCTGGTAAACTAAGGCGCTATTTTTATGAGACTTATTTTTTATCAGTAATTGAAATTTATCTGGTCACTTTTGAAGAATCAATACCTGTTGTATATTTCTCCACGGTTTCCTGCATCAATTACACATACTATTAATTCTCCATTATCAACAGTATAAATGATTCTATATTCACCTACACGAAGTCGAAACAATCCAGAATGTCCTTTCATTTTTTTAATATCTTCGCCATTAGACAACTGTCCTATAGCTTTTACTATACGAAGACGTTCATTTTTAGGGAGTCTATCAAATAAACTTTTTAGCTTTTTTCTTGAGGACAATTTTATACATCATTCAAGCCCCCATTCTTTCATACACTCCTCAAGCGTGTATGTTGTATCTTTTTCAGGATCTGGATCATTAAGATAACCCATTGTGCTAGTTAATATAAAAAACTTCAACAAAATATGTTATCCTATAG
>USDN01000052.1 GCA_900553515.1 uncultured Blautia sp.
TCTGGGCAATTTTGAGTCGATAAGCAGTCGTATTTTAAGTAGCACAATGAGTTAAATTATTTTGAAATGATTCCCCGTGTGTCTTCGATCGCATTCCGCGGACACTTCACAGCACAGTTTCCGCAGGCAAGACAAAGCTCGTCATTGATCGCTGCCACATTGTCTGTAACTGCAACCGCATCTGCCGGACAGTTCTTTGCACAGATCCCGCAGCCGATACAGCTGACTTCACAGGCTTTCCTTGCCGCCGCTCCCTTATCCTTATTGGAGCATTTTACAAGGAAGGGATTATCCGTGAGATGAATGTGAATGATATCCTGAGGACATGCCTTCACACAAAGGCCGCAGCCGATACATTTACTTTCATCGATTTCAGCCGCCCCATATGCATTATAAAAAATGGCGTCCTTTCTGCAGGCCTCCATACAGGAGGAACAGCTCATACAGCCATAGGAACAGCTCTGGCAGCGTTCCCCGCCGTTACATGCAACATAGGCCGTCTTTTTTGGAAATCTTGCCATAAATCATTCCCCCTTCTTTTTTCTTTCATATGGTGTATTTACAAGAGGAAGGCTGGTACGGTACTGTCCGTCGTATTTATAGTAAGCTCCTGCAATAGCCGGCGCTGTAGGGATAGAAGTGATCTCACCGATACCGATCGCTCCCTCCGCTACCTTCAGCCCTTCTTTTTCCACAATGATGCTTTCTACTTCCGGCGCCTGGTTGGCACGGAAAAGACCGAGTGTACCATATTTATTCTGAGGCTTGCAGTCCTTCAGCCCATACTCCTCTGTAAGAGCAAAGCCTGCTGACATCACCACGCCTCCCTCGATCTGTCCTTCCACAGAAAGAGGATTCACCGCACGGCCTACATCATGGGCTGCAACAATCTTTTCAATCTTTCCATTTTTATCCAGGATACATACCTGGGTTGCATAACCGTAAGCCACATGAGAAACTGGATTCTTTACATCAGAACCCATGGCGTCTGTTTTTGCCAGATATTCTCCCAGATACTCGCAGCCTTCCAGCTCCTGAAGGCTCTTTTCTTTCAGATCCTCACGAAGCTTCTCACATGCCCGGCGGCACGCCTCACCGGTAACAAGGGTCTGACGGGATCCGGAAGTGGTTCCGGAATCCGGCGCGTTATAAGTATTGGAAGCATCATAGTAGATCTGATCCCGTTTGAGCCCAAGCTGCTCTGTCACTATCTGCACCAGCACCGTTCCAAGCCCCTGGCCAATACAGGATGCTCCGGAATGGATTTCCACTCTCCCATCATGGACATACAGTTTGCAGCGTCCCCAGTCCGGAAGTCCTACACCCACGCCAGCATTTTTCATGGCACAGGCAATTCCGGCATATGGATGGCTTTCGTAAACATCCTTTACTGCTTCCAGCGTTTCTGCAAGACCTGTGGAATCATCTACCAACTGACCGTTGGGAAGCTCCTGACCCGGACGGATAGCATTACGGTAACGGATCTCCCATGGAGAAATCCCCACTTTTTCCGCCATTTTTGTCAGAAGCATTTCCACGCCGAAGCAGGTCTGTGTCACGCCAAATCCCCGGAAGGCGCCTGCCGGCGGATTGTTTGTATAATATGCTTTTCCGTCGATATCAAAATTCTGATAATTATAAGGACCGGAGGCATGTGTGCAGGCTCTCTGGAGTACAGGACCTCCAAGGGACGCATAAGCTCCCGTATCTGCAATAACCGTTGCTTTCACGCCCCGGATGATCCCGTTTTCATCACAGCCCATGGTAAATTCCATATCCATAGGGTGGCGCTTGGGATGGATCAGGATACTCTCCTCTCTGGTAAGCTTTACCTTCACCGGGCGTTTGGTAAGATAGGCGATCATTCCGGCATGATGCTGAACGGTCACATCTTCTTTTCCGCCAAATCCGCCGCCTACCAGCTTATTGCGTACCTTTACTTTTTCTGCGGGAAGCCCCAGAAGCGCCATACATTCATGCTGTGTATCATAAACGCCCTGATCTGTGGAATAAATGATCACGCCGTCTTCTCCGTCCGGCTTTGCCACCGCGCACTCCGGCTCCAGAAAGGCATGTTCTGTCCACGGCGTCTGGAATTTTTCGGTAAGAACGTATTTTGACTCCGCAATAGCTTTATCTGCGTCGCCACGATGTACATGCCAGTGGGCAAGAAGATTTCCGTCCCCATGTACCAGAGGAGCGTCTTCCTTCATAGCCTCATACGGATCGCGCACCATCGGAAGCTCTTCATATTCTACCTTGATGAGTTTCTTTGCTTTTTCCACAATTTCCGGAGTCTCTGCCGCCACAAGCGCAATGGCGTCTCCCAGATAATGGGTGATCTTACCAGCCGGGATCAGGCCGTCCCAGTCCTGTTTCAGATGCCCTACCTTTACGCTTCCCGGGATATCCTCTGCGGTAAAAATACCAATTACACCCGGAAGCGCTTTTGCCTTTTCTGTATCAATGGATTTTACAAGAGCTCTTGGATATGCAGAACGAAGGGCGCTTCCATAAATCATGCCCTCTTCGTAAACATCATCCGGATACTGTCCGTATCCAAGCACCTTTTCGCGAACGTCCACTCTGGGCACACGGTCTCCCAGCTTCCATGTATATTCTTTTTTCTCAGGAAGCCCTTCTCTTTTGTATTTTGCAGCAAGCAGGATACCGTCAATGATCTTTTTATACCCTGTGCAGCGGCAGATATTATTTCGGATCGCGTGCGCTGCCTGGGCACGGGTAGGATCCGGATTCTGATCGATCAGACCCTTTGCGCTGATAACCATGCCCGGAATACAGAAACCGCACTGCACTGCCCCCGCCTCTCCAAAGGCACGGTCATAAATCTCTTTTTCTTCTTCTGAAAATCCTTCTACAGTAAGTATATGTCGGCCTTCCATCATAGAAAGAGAGGGAATACAGGCTTTTTGCGGTTTTCCATCGATCAGCACATGACAGGTTCCGCAGGCGCCTTCGCTGCAGCCGTCTTTTACCGAAGTAAGGCGGAGTCTGTCGCGAAGGAAACGGAGAAGCTTCATATCCTGCTCTTCCTGATATTCTTTTCTATTTACATAAAAACTGAACATAGAATTCCTCCTAACATATATTCAGCATAAGCGCATCCCTGTGCAGAACACAGAGACGCGCTCACTTTTCTTTACTTTCTGATCAGATTATTTATTTGTACAACAGATAGGAATAGTCATTGATCACAGCCAGGATCAGGTCGCGGATTCCTGCCGGAACAGTGTCTGCCGGATCGTCAGCTTTGCAGTCTGTAATGTTTCCAAGGAATCTTACTCTGCATTCCTTTGTTTCTGCATTCAGTACGGCAAAACCGTCGTTTGTACTGTCATCCATGTCCTCAGCCTTTGCAAACAGTGTAAATTTGTCTTTATAAGGAGCGCTTGCATATGGGCAGAAGGTCTTACAGTTGCCGCATTCATTACACATATAATCTACATGGATCACCTGTGCCATTTCCATTCCGGGAACCTTAATGGAAATATTAGCTCTGTTTGGACATACATCTACACAATTCTCACAGACTTTGCTGCAGGAAAGACATCTCTGACTTTCTTTTTCTGCTTCTTTCTCTTCTTTCAGAATACCTTTCTTTTCGTAGCATTCTGCGTCTGTACCGGTAACTGCTCTGTCAGAAACAACAGAGGTTCCCAGAATTGCTTTTGCAACGATCTGTGCATCACGGATCGCCTCAACGATGGTAGCGGCGCCTTTTGCTCCGTCACCTGCCAGATATACGTCTGTCACACTGGTTTCCAGAGTTTCCTGATTCAGTTTTGCTTTTCCTCTTTCATTTACATTGATACCGTTTGCTTCATAGAACTCTGTAGGAACTTTTTCACCAACTGCTACGATCACAGTATCTGCAGGTACCTCAACAATCTCGTCTGTCTCTGTTACACCGGCTCTTCCGGAAGCGTCCACAGCGCCAAGCTCCATCTTCTTGCAGATCAGAGTTCCGTTTTCCAGACTTACCGGAGAAAGGAGTTCTTTAAATTCTACTCCATCTTCCAGAACCTCCAGAAGCTCGTCTTCTGCAGCAGGCATATAACGTTTGGTTCTTCTGTATACCAGATAAACATGCTCTACGCCTTCGGTGCGTTTGGCTGCTCTTGCAGTATCCATTGCTGTATTACCGCCGCCAATAACAACTACATTCTTTCCAAGGTCAACCTTACCGTCATTTGCCTTAAAGTCTGCCAGGAATTTCAGAGCATTTACTGTTTCCCCTTTTTCCAGTTTCAGTGTGCCAGGTTTATTTGCACCTGTTGCAAGGATCACCGCATCATATCCTTCTGCTTTAATATCTGCCACAGAAGTTACCTCTGTATTCGTGCGGATCTCCACGCCCATTTTTTCGATAAAGGAAATATCTTTGTCAATAGCAGCTTCCGGAATACGGAATCCCGGGATCACATAACGGATCACACCGCCAAGTTTTGCTTCTTTTTCAAAAATTGTAACAGAAGCGCCTGCTCTTGCAAGGAAATAAGCTGCTGCAATACCTGCCGGACCTCCGCCTACGATGGCTACCTTTTTACCATTACTCTCTCCTGCGTGAACTTCCCCGATCACTTCGTCATAGCCCTTCTCGGCTGCAAGAAGTTTGGTTCCGCGGATATTTACAGATTCCTCATAGAAGTTTCTGGTACATTTATACATGCAGTTATGTGCACACAGAGTACCGGTAATAAACGGAAGCGCATTTTTGTCAAGGATCACACGGAGAGCTTCCGCATATTTCTCTTCTCCTGCAAGCGCGATATATTCCGGAATATCCTGATGGATCGGACATCCTCCCTGACATGGAGCAAAGTAGCAGTTCAGAAGCGGAACTGTCTCATCGCTCTTTCTGTTTGGAAGAGGTTTGATATTCTTTACATGATGAGGATCTTTTTTTGCATCCTCTGCAAGTTTTTCCAGAGCCTCTACGTCAATTCCTGTCCATGGTTTCACACCGTCAGCCATAACCTTTTCTGCCATCTGGGTGAATCTCTGATATCCGCCGGTCTTGAGAATCGTTGTAGCAACCGTTACAGGCCATACGCCGCAGCCTACAATCCTGTCAATGTTGTAGAAATCCGCTCCGCCGGAATAAGCAATACGCAGCCTGCCGTCAAATTCTCTGGAAAGCATGGCAGCCAGAGAAATAGACAGTGGGAACAGAGATTTTCCGGACATATACATTTCTTCGCTTGGAAGTTCATTTCTGGTCACATCTACCGGGAAGGTATTTGTGATCTTTACGCCGAAAGCAAGTCCCAGTTCGTCTGCCAGCGCCTGAAGACGTTTAAACATCGGAATAGCATCCTTATACTGAAGGTCATCCTTAAAGTGGAAGTCACCGAACATCATGTAATCGTAGCCCATATCATCCATGGTCTTTCTTGCAAATTCATATCCCAGAAGGGTAGGATTGCATTTAATAAAGGTGTTCAGGTGCTTTTCTTTATAAAGATGGTTGGCAATGCTCTCGATCTCATTTGGAGGACATCCGTGAAGCGTAGAGATCGTTGCGGAATTACAGATTTCTGAAGGAATCGCTTCAATATCTTCTTTTGTCACCTTTTCAAATTTATCCACATGGTCAAGAAGCCACTGTCTGCATTCTTTAAATACTTCTGTATCTTTTGCATCTTTCATGCTGTCGATAAAGGTATCGATCTTTTTCTCTTTGATTCCGGCAAGATCATAGCCTACGGAAATGTTAAACTGGAATCCGTCTGTTCCTCCCAGACCGAATTCCTTCGCCATTACATGAAGGATGAACCATGCCTTGATGTACTCTCCCATAGCCTGCGGAACATAAAGCTCTGTGGACCACTCACAGTTATAGCATTCGTCTTCTGCAAGAATACATGGTCTGTTGATACATGCAGCCAGTTCGTCTCCGTCCATTTTCTGAACGGTCTTCAACTCAAAGAATCTTGCTCCTGCGTAATAGGAAGCAACAATATTCTGTGCAAGCTGGGTGTTCGGACCTGCAGCAGGTCCAACAGGCGTTTCCAGATTTCTGCCAAAAATCTCCATATCTTTAGCTGTATCTGCCTGATATGCTCTGTGTACGCCAAATACGGTGTTTTTTTCTTTATGTTCAGTTAAAACCCAGTCCATTAACTGTCCAAAGGACATACAGGTCATTTTTTCACTCATTCCACTTACCTCCCAGATTTTACTTTGGAAATTATTTGCCCGCGTTGATATCGTCTGCAAGTTCTTTTGCAGCCTGACGGCAGTCAGCCATTACCTTCGCCTCGTCACACACAAGGACTTCACGGTCTTTCATCAGAACCTTTCCGTTACATACGGTAGTCTGTACCATAGCTCCTGTAGTACCGAAAAGAAGATGTCCGTTTACATTATCTGCATGCATTGGTGTCAGCGGATCATAATCAACAACAATCACATCTGCTGCCGCTCCGTTTTTCAGAACGCCCAGCTCTTTCTTAAAGTAACGGTTTGCAATCTTTGCATTTCCTTCAAACAACATCTGCGGAACCTCTCCCCATGCAGCGTTCGGATCGCAGAGATGATGTTTGTGCAGAATGTTTGCCACCTTCCAGGATTCTGTCATATCATGGGTGTAGCCGTCTGTACCAAGGCCGGTAAGAACTCCCTTATGAACCAGAGCCATAGTAGGAGGACATCCGCAGGCATTACCCATATTGGATTCCGGATTATGTACCACCATGGTGTCTGTATCTTTGATAAGATCCATTTCATGCTCATTGATATAGATACAGTGACCCAGAAGCGTTTTCGGTCCAAGGATATTCCAGTCATAAAGACGATCCACGATCCGTTTGCTGTGCTCTTTCAGGCACTGATGAAGATCGTAGATTCCTTCTGCCACATGAATATGATAACCAACGCCTTCCGGCTTCAGCTCATTGCACAGAGCCATGGTTTCGTCAGAAATGGTAAAGGATGCATGCATACCCATCATTCCTGCGATCATATCACTGTCATCTGCAAGAGCATGTTTGATAAAGTTTACGTTTTCCATTACGGATTCTCTGGATTTCTCCATACCGTCGCGGTCTGAGATCTCATAGCAGAGGCAGGTACGGATTCCCAGATCCTTTGCAGCCTCCTCAATTGCAAACAGGGAACCTGTGATATGTCCGAAGCTTGCATGATGGTCAAATACAGTTGTCACACCGTTTTTAATGGAATCAATATATGTTGCATATGCAGACAGCTTTGTCTGCTCCAGAGTCAGATGACGGTCGATGGTCCACCACTGTCCGTCAAGGATATCCAGAAATCCCTGTGGATTGTAGCCCTTAATGCTCAGACCTCTGGCAAAAGCGCTGTAAATGTGCTCATGAGCGTTAATATACGCAGGCATGATTACTCCGCCCCTGGCATCAATAAATTCCGCATCCGGATACGCAGCCTTTACCGCTTCAAGCTCTCCCACCATAACAATGGTGTTTCCGTCCATAGCAACTGCACCATTTTCAATAAAAGGATTGGATGCATCTCTTGTGATCATTCTGCCATTACCAATAATAAGCATAATATACCCCTCCTTAACTTGTATAATTCTTCCAACTACTTTCTATTATCGTTCAGTTCTTTTAGGAATTTTATACTATTAATGTATCATACTTTTTCTGTCATTTCAATAGTTAATCTTAAAAATATTTTTTTATTCAAAAAAATTTTGTATCTATTTTTAATAAAAAAACTGTGCCAGAAAACGATCTCCTTTTTCAGATGCTCTCTGCCCACAGTTTTTTATTTTACTTTTACAGCTCTTTTTTTAATTCCAGAAGCTTCCGGTTTCTCATCCATAGCGACGTATCCGCCTGTATCAGATATCCATGGCCATTTTTTACATGCCAGTCATAAAAACTTCTTTTCGGCTGTCCATAAGCTTCCATGATATTCATAATGGTACCTCCATGGACTACAACAGCAGCTGTATTTATCTTTTCCCGGATACAGCCTGTTACAATCCGCGAAAAACCTTCCAACGTCCTTCTCCGGAACTGCTCTCTGCTTTCTCCCTCAGGAAAAGGCAGCGCTCCGCCGCTGTCCACCCAGGCCTGATAATCCCTGTTTCCGGACAGCTCCTGATAATTTTTATTTTCAAAAGCTCCAAAATCACACTCTGCAAGCTGGTCTATGATCCGCAGTCTTTTTTGGGGAAACAGAAGCTCTGCCGTTTCCCGGCATCGGATCATGGGACTTACAAACACCTCATCCGGAATGCCATAGGAAAGTTTTTTTATCGCTTCTCTTCCTTCCGGACAGAGCGCCTCGTCCGTGGTTCCGATATATCTCTGGTATTTATTCCCCTCTGTCATTCCATGGCGGATCAGATAAATGTCAGGCATTCTTTATCACCGTCCCTATACCGCAGACTACCCGGGTCACTTTTTTACTGTAGGAAGCCAGTTCTGTACAGACCCTTCCTACTGCTTCCCGATAAGCCCGGTCAAAGGCGTCTACAGGAACAACGCCATAGCCCACCTCATCAGAGACCAGAATAATATCGGGATTATTCCGGATCAGCGCGGCTGCCAGATCTTTTACTTCCCCGCCCTGCTCCAGCTGTCTTCTGATAAACCGATGGAAGCCCAGAACCCCCTGCGCCTCCATCAGTTCTTTTTCCGAGATTTCCTCTCCCCTGACCCACCGGATCCCGGGATATGTTTTTTTTGCAAGATCCGCTTTTCCCTGAAAAGCGCCTCCGATCATCATTTCCATAACAAACTCCTTTATAGTGGAAAAGCAGATGCCACCGCGATCACCAGAGCCATCCCCACCTCACAGAGACAGAGAAACCATCCGGAAAGATCTCCCGTGGTACCTCCAAAATATTTCATCGCCATATGTCTGTAATAAAAAAACACAATACAGGCGGTCAGAAACGCACCGCCGCCGATTACCGGATGGATCCAGACCATCAGCCCGCAAAGGAGCACCAGATACACCACCAGTGTATTGCGTACAGCCACATCCTCTGACTTTCTGGAAAATTCCGCTACCGTTCCCTCTTCCTTCGCCTTCGGAAGCGTGATCACCCCGATTCCGGAAAAACATCTGGATACCATAAAACCTAATGCCATGATGAATGTCAGACGAATATCATAACAGATCTCACTCCAGGCACCCAGCCAGCAGAGAAAATATACGCAGGCAGTGATCACCGCAAAGGCTCCTGCATGAGAATCCTTCAGGATTTCCAATCGTCTTTTTCTCTCCTGCCAGGAGCTTAAAGCATCTGCCGTATCCAGAAGTCCGTCTACATGGATCCCTCCTGTTACCAGCACCGGAATCACTGTCAGGACTACAGACAGAAACAGGACATTCAGCCCCAGATGCCCTGCCGCCCAGGATGCCACAAGAGTCAGTGCTCCAATGGCTGTACCGATAAACGGAAAAAAGCAGAACATATACTTCATATTTTCCTTTGTCCACTCCGCCTGAGGCACAGGGATCTTGGAAAACATGGCAAAAGCGATCTTAAAGCTGTTCCACAGACTTTTCACAAAAATCCTCTCCCTTCTTATGATATACAGGAATTCCGTAGACAACCTCTGCCACCGTATCTGCCATCCGGGCAAGTCTCCGGTTAATATTTCCCAGTACATGCTGATAATTTTCTGTCTCTCCTTCATAGGAAGCCGCCTCAGAAAAAATCTCATTTGTTACAATAATCAGATTTCCCGCCTGCTTTTTCAGTTTTTCCACTCCCTGAATGATCTCATCCTCTGTGTTTTCTCCGGCGCCGTCCTCCCGAAAGATCTCATTGGCAGCCAGATTGGACATACATTCCAGAAGAACCGTACATCCGGAAGGGACCTCTGTGTTTTTCAGCCCCACATAGCACTCTACCGTGTCAAATCCCTTTCCTGCGCGCATTTCCCTGTGACGCAGGACTCTTTTTTTACTCTCCTGATCGAACGGGTACATAGTCGCAATATAGATCCGTTTTTTATCTCCGCAGGCAAGAACACAATCCTCGGCAAAAGCAGATTTTCCGCTTCCGCTTCCGCCGGTTACAAGAATCATCATTTAAACAAGCTCCTCGTACTGCTCTACCTTAATCTCCTCAAAGGTACTCATGGACTCATACACGGCAATTCCCATATCAAGAAACGGGAACAGAGCCACTGCGCCGCTTCCTTCTCCAAGGCACAGATCCCCGTGAATCACAGCTTCTTTATCAAGGGCTTTCAGGATCAGCGCTGCTGCCGGTTCCTTTGACACATGAGAAGCGATCATATACTCTCCGGCAAGAGGACAGATCCTCTGAGCTACCAGGGCTGCCACACAGGAAATAAATCCATCGATCACCACCGGAATATGCATGGCTGCACCGCCAAGGAACACACCTGCCATTCCCGCAATATCCAGTCCTCCTACTTTTGCAAGCACATCTATGGGATCCTGAGGATCCGGACGGTTCAGCTCCACTGCTTTTTTGATTGCCGCTACTTTCCGTTTCAGTCCCTCGCTGGAAAGGCCGGCTCCGCGTCCGGTCATTGCCTCTACCGGCTGATCCAGAAGAACTGACGCTACCGCGCTGCTGGTGGTAGTGTTTCCAATTCCCATCTCCCCGGTTGCGATCAGAGCATATCCCTGTTCCTTCAGCCGCCTTACCATTTCAATACCGGCCTCAATTCCCTGCACGGCCTCTTCCCTTGTCATGGCAGGCTCTTTTGCCATATTTCTGGTGCCTTTCATGACTTTCAGATTGCTAGGAACCTTCGTATCAGAAGCCATGCCTACATCTACAGGAAACACATCCGTTCCGCACTGTCTGCACATAGCACAGGCTGAAGTATCTCCCTGCAGGAAATTCTCTGCAACGATTGCTGTCACTTCCTGTCCAGTCTGGGTCACGCCCTCTGCTACCACTCCATTATCCGCACACATCGCCACCAGAGCTCTCTTTTTGATGTCAACGTCCGGAGAACCTGTGATCCCCGCGATCTGCATCACAAGCTCTTCCATTTTTCCAAGGGAGTGCAGAGGCTTTGCAATGCTGTCCCATCTCTTCTGCGCTGCCGAAACAGCTTCCTCACTGATCGGTCTGATCTGTTCCTTTACTTCTTCAAGTGTCATTTTTTGTTTCCTTCCTTTCTGTGTTGTATTTGCCGTTGCCCGCTCTGTTTGCAACCGCATTTATTTTCCTGTTGTAAAAACAAAAAATTTACTGAATACATAATTTAACGCAAGAACAATGAACTGAGTCACAAATTTCCCCAGCATATCATTCATATGCATGATCTCTACCAACAGCCATACTCCTCCCACCTCTACGACCATAGTCACAAGACGGGCACTGATAAATTTTATAAAAGGCTGCACATGATCTTTTAAACTTTCACATTTATCCTGAAAAACAAACTTGGAATTAACCACATAGGCAAACAGGATCGCTGTAATGATCGATATCACATTGGCAGCTGTCAGCTGTACATTCAGCTTTCTGAGAACATAAAAACATACCAGGTTCACCAGCGTCGTGCATCCGCCAAAAAACACATATCTTATTACATCATTCCCGTAAAACCGGAGGATCATTTTCTTTATCTTATCCATCTTCTGCTCCTGTATCTCTGCTGTTCGTTCTGTTTACAGCAGCTCTGTATTTGCATCGTTCCGAGAATTCCGTACTTTATATTAACAAACGATCACACAGAATCGTGCCGCGCATGTTCCGATACATCCCGGCTGCCTCTGATGATCTGCGAGATAATATACCGGGGGCGCCGTTTTATCTCCTCATAGATTTTGGCAATATAATATCCAATGATTCCCAGGCTAAGCATGATCGCACTACCTATTAAAAGCAGCACCATCATGATCGTTGTATATCCTTCTACTGCATGACCGGTAAAATACTGGATCAGTGAATATACGATCAGAGCCAGTGACAGGATAAAGCAGATTCCTCCTCCCACAGTTACAAACTGCAGGGGAACTGTAGTAAACGCTACAATATTTGTAAAAGCATATTTTACCAGAGACCAGGCAGACCATTTGGATTCTCCTGCCTCTCTCTCCTGTACCTCAAACGGAACGGATGTTGTTTTATATCCCACCCAGGAGGAAGTCGCACGGAAAAACATATTCCTCTCCGGCATGGAAAGAATGCTGTCAACTGCTTTTCGATCCATCAGTTTAAAATCCGAGGCATTCTGCATATTTACTTTTGTTGCCTTTGACATGATCCCGTAGAAGAAGCCCGCACATTTCTTATGGATCAGGCTTTCCTTCCCTCTGGTTGTTTTTACGCCTTCGATCACCTCATAGCCCTGCTGCCACAAACGATACATCTCCACCAGAGTCTGCGGCGGATGCTGAAGATCACAGTCCATCACTGCCACCGCGTCACCGGATGCCTGGGCAAGGCCGGCAAAAACAGCTGCTTCCTTCCCGAAATTTCTGGAAAAATGAACTCCCAGAATATGGGGATCCTTTGCCCCTGCTTTTTCAATTTCCTCCCAGGTGTGATCCCGGGAGCCATCATCGACCAGTACCAATTCGTAATCAATTTCCGCTTCCGTCAGTATCTGCCTCAAAACACTGCAGGTTTTTTGGATCATAAGTTCTTCGTTGTATGCCGGAAGCACTACTGATAAAACACTCATAGTTTCTGTACCTTCTTTTTATTTCTTGTAAAAAATACCAGACAAATGTAACACAGCGCCCCCGCTAAAGTCAAGCACAGACCGGGGATCAAAAATGGCGTACAGTACACCAGCTGTATCTCATGCTGTCCTGCCTCCAGCATCAATCCCATATACATAGTATTCGCCTGCATCAAGTCAGCCTCTTTCCCATCTACATAAGCACGAAATCCTTTGCTGTATGGAAGTGACAGTACCAAAGCCTTTGGTTCTGATAAAGAAATTTTCCCGGTTATCCTGTTTGTATCTATAGAAATATCCGTGAGAACATCCTCCTTCAGCCTTTCTGTCCGTTCTGTGATCTTATCCATCGGCTGACATACGATACGAAGATCATCAAATGTATATACTCCTGTTTTTTCGAACGTAAGTATGATAGATTCTCTTCCACGTTTTCCATATCCTGTGTTGCACAGAAAATCATGTTTTCCGCTGTAAGCATTATATTTATCTGTAAAAATACGAATAGTTTTATCTGGAAACTGACCTCCTACGTTTATAGAAGCTTTCTGGCTTTCTTTCCAGTACCTCCAATGGCTGTCCTGATGAATGACCTGATTTTTTTCATATCGGGACATTTTTTCCCATTTTTTATCACTGACCGTCTCACGGGGAGAAAGGCCATCATAATCAAGCCCTTCTGCGATCAGATAGGTTTCGCTGTTATCCAGTCCATGGAAGACCAGTTCCAGTTCTGCCCCTTCTTTTGTTACTTTGATCTTTCCATCCTTCAGGCTGCATCCCTTTCCTTTTTTTATCTCAAAAGGTATCTCCTGATCCAGAAATTCCGGCTCTGTCTCCGGAAGCGTACACTGATCCGCAACGATCCCCTGAAGAAGTGCCTGTTGTTTTTCTGTCACACTCATCTTATCATATTTTTCTCGAGGGATAAATGAATCATAAGTATACCCCAAGGGCAAGGTTTCCCTGCTTTCAAACGCCTCATAGATGCTGCCGTTTTTCTTTGCACTTCCAGTCAGCCAGTAATAACTATAAGGAAGATAGCGGTATTCTCCATTTTTTGCCACAAAATATTTTACAGAGGCAAGCCTGTCAAGGATAGTCCTTCCATCCAGATTATCGTAATGCTGCTCCCATGGAGTGTTCAGATACATTTCATCAAAAAAGCTTCCTATACTGCCACTGGCTACGCTGAAATAATAGGCAGTACTGTTTGTACCCATCTGCATGGCCGAATTATCATAAGAAAGTGCATCCAGCTGATCATATCTGAAAATCGACTGATCGTCTGTATCAAGAACTGCAAGATCTGTTCCAGACTCCAATTTTTCCATAGCTCTTCCTCTGTCCGTAAACTCAGAAAGATAATTCTTTTCATAGGAATACTGATAATAAATGTTAAAAACAATCCCGGCAGTCAGCAAGCCACTGACCATCATACAGAGATTTCTTTTCCTTACAAATATAGAACCATACAGAAGGATCACTGCTGTAGAAAATACCAGCAGGATCATTGCAGACATATTTCTTTCTGTCCGGGCTGCTTCCGGAAACAGAGCCACACAACAATAGATTATAAGCAAGAGAAATACCCGCCTTTTTTCTATTCTGTCTAAAAGATAAAATTCAGGGTATGCCTTTACAAAAATATAAGCGATCATCATGCCATATGCCCAGATCCATCGGTTGGATACATAAGAAAAACCATTTAATACATGTCCTGCAAAAGGCAGAAGCAAAAATATATTTAAAAGTACAAAGCCCAACTTCAGAGCTGTATTTTTCTTTCGTTTTGAAAACAGAACAAAAACGCCTGTCATAGCAACTGCTGTATATCCGGCAACTCCCCACTGAATCATATTTTCACCGATCAGACAGGTCAGATATTTTTCATAATAGATCCGGTCATAAAGTACAGGAACATAATTTTCCGCCTGAAAACGCCCTGTTCCAAATACCGGAAGGATCACCGGAAGAAGGATCACTGCAGCCAGAAGTACCGCAATCACAGAATACCCGGCAAAAACAGCCAGCCATTTTCCAATACAAGGCAGACTCCTATCTTTTTTATGGGTAAACACTACAAAATAATCAAACGCCGCATAAAGCACCATAAAGATTCCCAGCATATAAAAGAAATAAAAATTCGATACTCCGGCAAGCGCTACCGACCAGATAAATACATACGGCTTTTCTTTTCTGTAAATTTTATCAATCCCAAGAAGTATCAGCGGAAGATAGATCATGGGGTTTGCAAAATAAGGATGTTTCATGGATGCATAAATCGTCCATCCTGCAAAAATATAGACAAGAGATCCCAGCAGTGTTGCCTGATTTGAATTTTTATGATAAAAGCAATATCTGCTGAATGCAATCCCAGCCAGGTAGATCCGCAGAAAGATCAAAAAAGCATACAGATACTCTGTCTTGTCTGCCGGTACGAACACAGATAATAAAGTCAGCGGATCTCCGATCACATAATAATGAAGCGTTGTCAGGATGTCTGATCCATATCCTATGTGCATATCCCACATAGGAATTTCCAGTTTATGCTCTATAAACAACCGATGAAGAATATCTCTCAGATAGTCACCATAGTATGCCAGTGAATTAAGATGCTGCGGAACACCGTCATGGCTCCAGATCAGCGATTTTCCATTCAGAAAAAAATGCATATAGAGGATCAATGCAATAACCCCAAATGCAAGGGTATAGATCAGATAATAATTTGTTCTTCTTTCTGTAGAAGCCTCTTTTTTTATTCTCATAATAATATTTCCTCTAAAAAAGCCGCGGTACAATATGTACCGCGGCTCCTGATCTGAAATTATTCAGCATCTGCTCCATAAAGAGTGATGAGTTTATTCAGATATTCATATCTAGCCTTAGCCTCTGCCTCATTCTTAGCAAACAGTCTTTCAGCCTTCTCAGGATTCTGACGTTTCAGAGAGTTATAACGAACCTCGCCGTCAAGGAATGCCTGATAGTCTTCCATATTCGGAGCTTTGGAATCAAGTGTGAACTTGTTCTCTGCTGCCGGGTTGAAGCGGAAGTTGTGCCAGTATCCGCACTTAACTGCCAGTTCTTCCTCGGTCTGAGCTTTTGCCATACCCTTCTTGATACCATGGTTGATACATGGAGCGTATGCAATGATCAGAGACGGTCCCGGATAAGCCTCAGCCTCAGCAATTGCTTTTACAGTCTGGTTGAAGTCAGCGCCCATGGAGATCTGTGCTACATATACATAGCCATAGCTCATAGCGATGGAAGCCATATCTTTCTTCTTCACTTCTTTACCGCCTGCAGCGAACTGAGCGATAGCACCTGTTGGTGTAGATTTAGAAGACTGACCACCTGTGTTGGAGTAAACTTCTGTATCGAATACCATTACGTTGATATCCTGTCCGGAAGCTAATACATGGTCAACACCGCCGAAGCCGATGTCGTATGCCCAACCGTCACCACCGAAGATCCACTGAGATTTTTTAGCTAAGAAATCTTTGTTGTTTACGATATCTTTGCATACATCACAGTCGCATCCTTCTAATGCTGCAACTAATTTATCTGTAGCTGCACCGTTTGTTACACCGCTGTTGTATGTGTCTAACCATTCCTGGCAAGCTGCTTTTACTTCTTCAGAAGCATTTTCGCTAGCCATTACGGATTCAACTTTTGTCTTTAATCCGCCACGGATAGCTTTCTGAGCTAATAACATACCATATCCGAATTCAGCATTGTCTTCGAATAAGGAGTTAGACCATGCAGGACCCTGTCCTTTTGCATTTACAGTATATGGTGTAGATGGTGAGGAGTTACCCCAGATAGAAGAACATCCTGTTGCGTTAGCAATGTACATTCTGTCACCAAATAACTGTGTGATTAATTTAGCGTAAGGTGTTTCACCACAACCAGCACAAGCTCCTGAGAACTCAAGTAATGGCTGTTTGAACTGAGAACCTTTTACTGTATTTTCTTTAAATTTAGCGATAACATCTTCTTTTACTGGTAATGTCACACCATAATCGAAGAATTTCTGTTCGCCTGCATTTGCTTCCATGTTTGCCATAACAAGAGCTTTTGCACCCTTCTTACCTGGGCAGACATTTGCACAAGAACCACATCCTGTACAGTCATAAGCAGATACAGTCATAACGAATTTGTAATCAGCCATACCTGTCATAGGTAATGTTCTCATTCCTTCTGGAGCAGCTGCAACTTCAGCATCTGTCATAGCTACTGGACGAATTACAGCGTGAGGACATACATATGCACAACGGTTACACTGGATACAGTTTTCTGGCTGCCATACAGGGATATCTACAGCGATACCACGTTTTTCAAATGCAGAAGAACCTGATGGTGTAGTACCATCTACATAATCTGTGAATGCAGATACAGGTAATGTGTTACCTTCCTGAGCATTTACTTTTGCCTGGATATTGTTTACGAAATCAACAACATCTGTGCGTCCGCCTTCAGCGTGAGCCATAAACAGACCTTCATCAGCACAATCTTTCCAGCTTTCTGGAACCTGTACTTCAACAACCTGTTTTGCACCAGCATCGATAGCGTCATAGTTCATCTGAACGATAGCGTCACCTTTTCTTCCGTAAGTAGCTTTTGCAGCAGCTTTCATTAATTCGATAGCCTGTTCTTCCGGAATGATGTTAGCCAGTTTGAAGAATGCAGACTGAAGAACTGTATTGATACGTCCGCCAAGTCCGATTTCTTTACCAATCTTAATACCATCAATTACATAGAATTTGATGTTGTGGTTAGCGATGAATGCTTTTACCTGTCCTGGTAAGTGTTTTTCAAGACCTTCCATATCCCATGGGCAGTTTAATAAGAATGTACCGCCATCAACAAGTTCCTGAACCATGTTGTATTTGTTTACATAGGATGGGTTGTGGCATGCAACAAAGTTAGCCTGTTTGATCAGGTATGTGGATTTGATTGGGCTCTTACCAAAACGAAGGTGAGACATTGTAACACCGCCGGATTTCTTGGAGTCGTAATCAAAATATGCCTGAGCATACATGTCTGTGTTGTCACCAATGATCTTGATGGAGTTCTTGTTAGCACCAACAGTACCGTCAGCACCTAATCCCCAGAATTTGCAGTTGATTGTTCCTTCTGGTGTAGTAACAAGTGGAGCACCAACTTCCAGAGATAAGTTTGTAACATCATCCACAATACCGATTGTGAATTTCTGTTTTGTTGTGTTTTCATATACAGCAACGATCTGAGCAGGTGTAGTATCTTTGGAACCTAAACCGTAACGGCCTGTGAATACTGGTGTATCGTTGAATTTTGTACCTTTCAGTGCAGCAACAACGTCTAAGTATAATGGTTCGCCAAGAGCACCTGGTTCTTTTGTTCTGTCTAATACTGTAATCTGTTTTACAGATTCAGGAATAGCGTTTACTAATGCTTCAGCAGAGAATGGTCTGTAAAGACGAACTGTAACAAGACCAACTTTTTTGCCTGCTGCCATTAAGTAATCGATTGTTTCTTCGATTGTTTCACAAGCAGAACCCATAGCGATGATTACGTGTTCAGCGTCTTTGGCACCATAGTAGTTGAACAGTTTGTAGTTTGTTCCGATTTTTTCGTTTACTTTGTCCATGTATTCCTGTACTAATGCTGGAAGAGCATCGTAGTATGGGTTACATGCTTCTCTTGCCTGGAAGAAGATATCAGGGTTCTGAGCAGAACCTCTCTGACATGGATGATTTGGATTTAATGCATGTTTACGGAATGCGTCAACAGCTTCTAAATCTACCATATCTTTTAAATCTTCGTAATCCCATGTTTCAATCTTCTGGATTTCATGAGAAGTACGGAAACCATCGAAGAAGTTGATAAATGGAACTTTTCCTTTGATTGCTGCACAGTGTGCAACTGGTGTTAAGTCCATAACTTCCTGTACGGAAGATTCACATAACATAGCACATCCTGTCTGACGGCAAGCATATACGTCAGAGTGATCACCGAAAATAGACAGTGCATGGCTTGCAAGAGCACGAGCAGATACGTTAATAACGCCTGGTAACTGCTCACCAGCAATTTTGTAAAGATTTGGGATCATTAACAGAAGACCCTGAGATGCTGTATATGTAGTAGTCAGGGCACCTGCTGCTAAGGAGCCGTGAACTGCACCTGCAGCACCAGCTTCAGACTGCATTTCTGTAACCTGTACTTCCTGTCCGAAAATATTCTTTCTTCCCTGTGTTGCCCATTCATCAGTAGCTTCTGCCATTACGGATGAAGGGGTAATCGGATAGATAGCCGCAACATCTGAATACGCATAAGAAGCATGAGCTGCTGCATGGTTACCATCCATGGTTTTCATCTTTCTAGCCATTTGATTTTTTCCTCCTTGAAAATTGTTGTTTTTGAACAATATTCTACTTCGCTCACGAAGTCTATATGAAATTATAGCACGATTTCACAAGCCTGTCTATTTGTAAAACATAAGAAAATGAAATGTTTTCCCAAAAAAACATGCTTTGTTTCCTCTTATTGCCTCATAATTTCCGAAATAGATTTAGAAGACAGCTCTTTCACTAATACGGATTGCACTCTTGTAAGTTCCTTATGCACTTTGCAGCTGCAATCTCCTGCATTATGAATACAACTTTTTTCCGGTTTCATACATTCAATCATATAAAAATCCGGATCCACTGCCAGATAAATATCCAGAAGTGTCAATTCCTCAATTGATTTTTTCAGGGCATATCCTCCGTTACTTCCCCTGAAGCTTCTTACGATTTCTTTCTTCTCCAGTTTTTTTAATATTTTATAAACAAATGCCGGTGTTAGGTCTTCTTTTTCACAAATCTGGTTCACACACATTTTTTCGCCCTTTGCCAAAGCCCTGACAATTCTTACACCGTAATCGCATTCTCTTGTAATTAACATGGATTTCTTCCCCTCTGTTATCTTCTGTTTCTTGTAGTTTCCTACACATTATACCTATCTGTACTTAATTTATCAAGTAATTTCAAAAAGATTTTCGTAAGAAACACTTGCAAAATCCTTATTTTAAGGTACAATGAAAGAGATTATGCATAAAAATTGTTCTTTATAATAAGTGAGGGAAAACAAAACATGATTGCAGCAAATAATGTTACATTACGATTAGGTAAGAAAGCACTGTTTGAGGATGTTAATATTAAATTTACTGAAGGGAACTGTTACGGTCTCATCGGTGCAAACGGAGCCGGAAAATCTACATTTTTGAAAATTCTTTCCGGACAGCTGGAAACGACCAATGGAAATATTTCCATTACACCAGGTCAGCGTCTGTCTTTCCTACAGCAGGATCACTTCAAATATGATGCTTTTCCTGTACTGGATACGGTTATTATGGGAAATCAGCGTCTCTATGATATCATGAAGGAAAAAGAAGCCATCTACGCAAAAGAAGACTTCACTGACGAAGACGGAATCCGTGCCAGCGAACTGGAAGGCGAATTTGCCGAAATGAATGGCTGGGAAGCAGAGTCTGATGCAGCTATGCTCTTAAACGGTCTTGGAATCGATACAGAATTTCACTATGCACAGATGTCTGACTTAAACGGAAGCCAGAAGGTAAAGGTTCTCCTTGCCCAGGCACTTTTTGGAAATCCTGATATCCTGCTTCTTGACGAGCCTACCAACCACCTGGATCTGGATGCCATTGAATGGCTGGAAGAATTCCTGATCAATTTTGAAAATAC
>USDN01000053.1 GCA_900553515.1 uncultured Blautia sp.
GTCCTTCCCTGCGTCCTTCCTCTATCCCTTCCCTGTGTCCTTCCTTGCGTCCTTCCCTGCGTCCTTCCTCTATCCCTTCCCTGTGTCCTTCCTTGCGTCCTTCTTCTATTCCTTCCTTACGCCCTTCCTCTATTCCTTCTTCATGAGACTTTTCTTTTTCCCATGCGATTACATCTTCAAATCTCATAAACTCCTCCCTGACCTCCGGCAGAACCTTCACCCGTTCCACACACCTGTGCAGGTTCCGGATATCTTCATTTACCACATTTTTCTCCGTGCTTTCCATCATATATTTCAGCATGGCCCGGATTTCCGGTGTCCCGCCCTTTTTCCCTTTGGTATTAAAATAATAGAATACCAGTCCGTCATCGTACTTCAGCCCTGGTTCTTCCCGGCAGCTGTTGCTTACAGTATAGATCATCTGGTCTTTTCCAAAAGGATCATATTCCGTGATCGTCAGTACAAAAAGATTCGGAAGGTTTCCAAAATCCCTTTCACCGCTTCTTATATAGCGGCTGTCTATCTTTGCCTGATAAAAACGGTTATGCCTCGGAAAATACTTTTCTTTCCTCAGATGGGGTTCTACATCATACACATTCAGCGACGGAAGTGTATCCTCCAGGGGTTCTTTTACCTCTACGTCCATGCGGATCCCCCGCATTTCCGGTGTACAGGGCAGTATCGTCTTCTGCGCTGTTATCTGGATCTCTCCCAGTTTTTTCTGGAGCAGTACTGAAAGCACAGTCCTGCAGAAATCTTTTCCTACTTCTTCATCTGAAGCGGCGGCACTGAACATAAAATCGTCCAGTACATTTAAGTCTTCAAGTTTCCGTTTTTTATAAGCCATAATTTCTCCCTTTCCGGCTGCCCGGAAAAGGACATACTCCTTCGGTGCGTCTTCCCGGCTCAGCCAACATAAAATTTACAGTCATGTGAAAATGTCGGCGATATGCCAGAATTACGTCCTCCAGAATCTGCAGAAATGCAGAGGACTTATGATCATTATCACAAAAGCACAGACAGTACAAACTGTTCTTATACAATAAGAATAGCGCAGAGATTTTCAGATGTCAATGGATTCCAAAGAAAAGATATAAGAATATTTCGACAAAATTCGACAAATTACTCTGTTCAAAGCTTTCTTATTTAAATTTAAAGTAGTTTGATTTGGAACTTTTTTAAAAAAGCTCTTTCTCAGAGCAGTTTGATTTCTGAGAAAGAGCCACAAGAATACTGTTTGATTTTCACAAGATATCGCTATTAGCACAGGAAGGAATGTCAGATCAGTTCTCCCATAAGCGAAGTATAAATATCCTGGCACTTCTGGGGCCAGTTTCTGCAGATTGCCCGTGCAGCCTCTTTATTTGGCGCTGCAAGCGTCAGATCCATAATCGTCATGTCTTTTTCTATCAGCTGACACCGGACTGCATATCCTCCCTGGGGCGTAGTGTAATAATCTGCCGGCATCAGGATACGATCCGGGATCCGGCATCCATAATCTTTCAGAAACTCATCGATCTCCTTTTTGATATCTGAAGACAGATCCTGCTCGAAATAAGAAAGTGTATCACGTCCCTCCTCTGTCAGTTCATAGTGGGAACTGTTAGATACTGTCCGACGTTTCAAAAGCCCTGTCTCCACCAGTTCTGACAGCACCTGCTGGAGATGGAGATAATCTGTGTATTCACGATCAAGTATGAATTCTGATATCTGGGAATTTGTAAGTTCCTGTCTGGAATTCTGTGCCATATATAGTACGATAAGCTTATAAATTGTAAATGGTTCAGCCATTTCATCACCTCTTTCTCAATTACAGAGAAGTACCAAGCTGCTTTCCCTGCCAGGCATCCAGTTCCTTCATTCTGTGATGGAGCATATTCAGGACTTCTCTCTTCCTTCCCGCCCACAGAGGTGCCAGAAGGAGCTCCTTTGGTCCATCCCCTGTGATCCTGTGTATCACGATCTCCGGATCCAGATTTTCCAGACAGTCGATCACCAGATCCAGATACTCTTCTCTTTCATATACAGGGAACTTCCCTGCAAGATAATCATATGCCAGGTCAGTTCCTTTCAGAACATGAAGAAGCTGCAGCTTGATCCCCTGGATATTTTTTTTATTCAGATAATGCATGGTATCAAGAATATCTTCCCTGCTTTCTCCCGGAAGTCCCAGGATCGTATGAACGATCACTTCCAGATTCCGGCTGTGCAGCTCCTTTACTGCATTTTCAAAGCATCCCAGTCTGTATCCCCGCCGAATATACCGGGCTGTTTTTTCATGGATCGTCTGCAGCCCCAGCTCCACCCATACCGGTTTCACCTGATTCAGTTCTTCCAGAAGCGCCAGAACCTCTCTCCCCAGACAATCCGGTCTGGTTCCTATGGACAATGCTACGATCTTTGGATGAGCTATGGCCTCTGTAAAAATCTTTCTTAAATATTCTACCGGAGCATACGTATTGGTGTATGCCTGAAAATATGCAATATATTTCTGTATCGGACGTTTTTCGGCCAGAACTGATATCTGGCTTTCAATCTGGTCTGTAATCGAAAGAGCTGCATCTGCGGCAAAATCTCCGCTTCCCCCTTCACTGCAGAAAATACATCCTCTTTTTCCCAGGGTGCCGTCTCTGTTTGGGCAGGACATCCCTCCATTTAAAGTTACTTTATATACTTTTTCTCCAAAACGCTCCCTGAGCATATAGTCCAGGGAGCGATAAGGTTTTCCGTTCCAGCTTTTACGCTGTTCCCGGTATTCTCTGTTCTGTTCAGTCATCAGGATACTACCTCTGTTTCCTCTGAAGCCTCTGCTTCCTCTGGAATGTATTTATCAAAGATCCTAACAAAAAAATGTGAATTACAGTACGCCGCAAGCGCCGGTCCGATAAGGATAAGCACAAGGATCAGGAACATCTGCACCTGAAAAGATGGGATAAAAAGGATCAGCAGCGGGCTGGCACAAACAGCAAGCATCAAAAAAGTATACGGCAGATGACGAATTCCCATCAAAAGCGCATTCTTAAATGTATTCTTAATGGAATTATAAAACTTAGCCAGCACCGGATACAGATACAGCAAAATGATCAAGTAGATCATAGTAAACAGCGCGAAGATCATTGCCAGGATTTTTCCCATTGGATCTGCCATTGCTTTTGTAATGCGGGTATCCAGATAAAGAAGAGCCGCTGCTGCAAGCATGATCAGGTTGATCACAGTTGCCTGTTTAAAATTCTGTTTAAAAGACTTAAAAAAGCTTCGGAAAATATAGGATTCTTCATTTCTTACCATTTTCATGGTCACATAATAAAGTGCTGTCAGAGACGCCCCTGCCGTGACCACCGGAAGACAGCAGATAATACACAGGATATTCAGCATACAAAGATCCGCAAGCCTTCCCATAAAAACAAAAAATTTATTATCCATGTTAAAAAAACGACCCATAACATATCTCCTTTGTGTACTTCTTTCTCGTATCCAGTAACAGTATATCTAAAAAAGACAGAAAAAGCAAGCATCACGGCAGAATAAGACGGTCAACTGTTACAAACCGGCAGCCTTCCTCTGTAAGCTCATCTACAATTTTTAAAGCAGCCTCCACAGTCTCCGCGTACTCGTCATGCATCAGAAGAATCGATCCGTTTTTCACATTTTCCCTGACAATCCGAAGGATAGAGGTTACATTCTGCGTTTTCCAGTCAAGAGTATCAATATTCCACAGAACAGGTATCATCTCCACCTGAAGTTCCACATCTTTATTCCATGCTCCATAGGGAGGTCTCATATAAACAGGGTATTCTCCCGTGATCTCATAAATCCTGTTATTGGTTCTCAGAATCTCCTCTTTTGCCTGTTTTTCTGAGATTCTGTCAAGCTGTACATGATTAAAAGTATGATTTCCTATTAAATGTCCCTCTCTGTGCATCCTCTTTACAAGTTCTTCATTTCCCTCAAGGCTTTTTCCCAAAAGAAAAAAAGAAGCTTTTACATTTCTCTCCTTTAAACCATCCAGAAGCTCTGCTGTGTATTTTTCACTTGGGCCATCATCAAACGTCAAAGCTATAAGAGGTGGATCAAGGGTATCCTGAACCAGTTTCAGCATCCCCTCTCCTGCTATCACACGGGCAGCTGTATCCACACTCTCCCGTAATCCTTTTTTATTTATCCACCCCAGGGATGAAAATATCAACAGAAGGATCAATGCCCATACAGCAATATTTTTCCGGTACTGTCTGCGCGTTTTTTTCATAAACCGCTCCTGCTGTTTTCTTCTCTGGACAGTATATGCACTGCGGAACAAAAAATACCAGAGTCTCCTCTTTTGGAACCTCCGGTATCTTTTTAAATCTGTTTATTTATCAAACATGATCTTAAGCTGTGCTTCGATGGCTTCCACACATTTCTCAAAGCCAAGCTTGCCGCTGTTCAGACAAAGATCGTAATTCGTGGCATCATTCCACACACCGCCGGCAAATCTGCGGTAATAATCCTGTTTTCTTTTATCATCCTTCAAAAGAAACCTTTCTACATCTTCCCTGGATCCGGAAATTTTGGCAGACGCCTGCTCTACGCGGAATTCCCATGGCGCATGGATAAATACGCGAAGTGTATTGGGACGATCTTTCATCACATAATTTACACAGCGTCCTACGATCACATAAGATTCCTTTTCTGCAAGATCATTTACGATCTTTGCCTGATAGCTGAAAATATTCTCATCTGAGATAAACTCTTTGCTGTCCGGCTGATGGAGTTTACCTCTGTATATCGTACTTTTGGTGAACAGAGACGGTTTTACACTGTCTCCCCCCTCAACCTTACCAAAAAGTTTCAGATCGATACCGCTTTCGTCGGAAGCCATACGGATGATCTCTTTATCATAAAAAGAAACCCCCAGCTTCTCTGCAAGCATTTTTCCCACTGTACGACCGCCGCTTCCATACTGCCTTGCGATGGAAATCACAATATTTTCATCCATTTTCTTTCCTCCTTGCACGATCCCCGGCAGAATCAGTTCTGCCCTGCTGTCTTTTATTCTCCCAGATATGCTTTCTGGACAGCCTCATTATGAAGAAGCTCCTCAGCTTTTCCTTCCAGAGTGATATTTCCTGTTTCCAGCACATATGCCCTGTCTGCGATAGAAAGCGCTTTCTTGGCATTCTGCTCTACCAGAAGAACTGTGGTACCGCCTTCACTTACGTCCTTAATGATGTTAAAAATCTCATTTACAAAAATCGGAGAAAGTCCCATAGAAGGCTCATCCATCAGAATGATCCTGGGTTTGCTCATCAGAGCACGGCCCATGGCCAGCATCTGCTGCTCTCCTCCTGAAAGAGTTCCTGAACGCTGTCCCTGACGTTCTTTCAGTCTTGGAAATCTCTTATATACCATTTCAAGACTTTCCGCGATCTCATTTTTATCTTTACGTGTATACGCGCCCATGAGGAGATTTTCATATACGGTCATATCTGCAAACACACGTCTTCCTTCCGGAACATGTGCCATACCCATTTCCACAATCTTGTGTGCAGGTACCTTTGTCAGATCCTTACCCTCAAACATGATACTTCCGGATTTCGCCTGAAGGATCCCTGTAAGTGTCTGAAGCGTAGTTGTCTTTCCGGCGCCATTGGCTCCGATCAGAGCAATGACCTCTCCCTGGTTTACTTCAAAGGAAATCCCCTTCAGCGCCTGGATCACACCATAATATACCTGAAGATCCTTTACTTCCAACATTGCCATAACCGATTTCCTCCTATTCTCCCAGATATGCAGTGATGACCCGGGGATCATTCAGCACCTCTGAAGTTTCACCCTGCGTCAGAACCTGCCCGAAGTTCAGCACCGTAAGCTTTTCACAGATACCGCCTACCAGTTTCATATCATGTTCGATCAGAAGTGTCGTCATATGGAAATGTTCCTGCACAAAGCGGATGGTATCCATCAGCTCCTGTGTTTCATTTGGATTCATTCCAGCTGCCGGCTCATCCAGAAGGAGAAGCTTAGGCTCTGTTGCCAGCGCACGGGCAATCTCCAGTTTACGCTGCTTTCCATAAGGAAGATTTCCTGCAAGAAGATCCGCTTCCTTATCCAGATCAAAGACTTTTAAAATTTCCATAGCCTTTTCGTTCATTTCTTTTTCTACCTTAAAATACTTTGGCAGTCTAAGAACGCCAGTAAGGGCAGAATACTGATAATGATTGTGAAGTCCTGCCTTCACATTATCCAGAACCGGCATGTCTTTAAACAAACGGATATTCTGGAAAGTACGGGCAATTCCCGCCTTATTGATCTCAATGGTACTTTTTCCTGTGATATCCTGACCATCCAGCCGGATGATTCCCTCTGTAGGCTTATATACGCCTGTCAAAAGATTGAATACTGTAGTCTTTCCGGCGCCGTTAGGACCGATCAGACCATAAAGTTCTCCCTTTTCAATATTTAAATGAAAGCCGTCAACCGCCCGAAGACCGCCGAACTGAATTGACAGATGATTTACTTCCAGCATTGCCATAGTCAAGCTGCCTCCTTCTTCATTTTTCCGCCTTTAAATTTCTCTACCATACGGCTTCTCCAGTTTCTTGCTGCCGGAGCCCAGTTAAAGAGCATCATCACGATCAGCACCACTGCATAGATCAGCATACGGTAATTTGCAAATCCGCGGAGCAGCTCTGGAAGAGCATAAAGAATGATAGCTGCTATCATAGATCCTCGCAGATTTCCGATTCCGCCCAGAACTACATATACCAGGATCAGGATAGACATATTATAATCGAATACCGATACCTTCAGCATAGACAGGTTATGGGCATAAAGCACACCTGCCACACCTGCCAGAGCTGCGGAAACTGTAAATGCAAGAAGCTTATATTTCGTTACATTGATGCCTACGGATTCTGCAGCGATCCTGTTATCCCTTGTGGACATAATGGCACGTCCGCTTCTGGAATGTACCAGGTTCTGTACAATAAACAAAGTGATCAGTACAAGAATCACTCCTATCAGGAAAAAGTGCTCCTTAATATCCTTATAAAGGGCAGATGTACCGGAAATACCAAGTGCTCCTTTCAGGATCTTTTTTCCTCCGGCAGCAAGTTTAAAGCCTGCAGAAGTAGTTGCCACATGAATGCCGTTCTCGTCCACACCAACATAAAGAATATTGATCAGGTTTTTAATGATCTCACCAAAAGCAAGGGTGACAATAGCAAGATAATCTCCACGGAGTCTCAATACCGGAATGCCGATCAGGACACCAAAAATTCCTGCCACAACTGCTCCCACCAAAATGGCAAGGATAAATCTTGGAACTGACGGAAGTGCATCTGCTGTCATATGAGAGAATAATGCACTGGAGTATGCTCCCACACACATAAAACCTGCATGTCCAAGGCTCAGTTCCCCGGAAAATCCCACAACAAGGTTCAGGGATACTGCAGCGATCGTATATACGCAGAGCGGAACCAGAAGTCCTGTAAGAAGTCTGGAAAGATTTCCTGTGGAAGAAAGGGTCTGAACTACTGCAAACAAAAGGATCACGATCCCATATGTTATAAAATTGTTTTTTGTTGTCTTATTCATTTTATTTTTCATATGATCCACCTTACACTTTCTCCTGAATGTTTTTGCCAAACAATCCTGTAGGCTTCACCAGTAGCACAATGATGAGAACTGCAAATACAATGGCATCTGCTACCTGAGAAGAAATGTAGGCTTTTCCAAAAATTTCGATCACGCCAAGAAGGATTCCTCCCACCATGGCTCCGGGAATCGATCCGATACCTCCGAATACTGCGGCAACAAATGCCTTGATTCCCGGCATGGCTCCCGTATAAGGAGTCAGAGTAGGATACGCAGAACAAAGCAGAAGACCGGCAATGGCAGCCAGTCCGGAACCAATGGCAAAGGTCAGAGAAATTGTTGCATTTACATTCACACCCATCAGCTGCGCCGCATCACGGTCCTCAGAAACCGCCTGCATAGCACGTCCCGGTTTTGTTTTTCGTACAAAAAATGTAAGCGCCACCATAATGATCACGCTGACAACAATCGTCACAATAGTGATGCCTTTGATCACAAGCTGTCCTCCGAAAAGAGAAAGGGAAGGAACATCAATAACTGTTACAAAGCTTTTCGCGTCTGCGCCAAAAATAAGCAGCGCCAGATTCTGAAGAAGATAGCTGACGCCAATAGCAGTGATCAGTACTGCAAGGTTAGACGATGCTTTTCTCAGAGGGCGATACGCGACTTTTTCGATCACAATGCCCAGCACCGTACAAAATACAACGGAGACCGCAACAGCCAGAACAGGCGACATTCCGCCTTTTGTTATAGCTGTAAGAATCACAAAAGCGCCGACCATGATAACATCTCCATGGGCAAAGTTCAGCATTTTCGCAATACCATACACCATTGTATAGCCAAGAGCAATGATCGCATAGATACTGCCCAGGCTGATTCCATCTTTTAAATAAGATATAAAACTCATAGTGCACCTCTTATCATAAAGTTAATAAAAAGGAACGGCGGACGGTCACACTGCAAGGCAACCGTCCCCGTCCTTCTGAATATCAATGATCAAACCAGCGGTTCACTGATTATTCCATTTCTTTGTAAGCACCGTCTTCAATCACAAATGCTTTCGGCTCTTTATCACACTCGCCTTCTTCTGTCCATTTCGCTTTTCCTGTAAGTCCATCAAGTTCTGTGCTGAGCATCGCTTCACTCATTGCTGCGCTGATGTCCTCATTTGCCATATCCGGTGTGATCTCTGCTGCATCTGCTGCTGCTTTCATTGCATAAATAACATCATAAGCATCTGCTGCAAACTGGTTCGGTGTTTCTCCGTCTGTAAGCTCATTGTAGGATTTTACAAATGCCTGGCTGGCTTCATCTTCTGCAGTTGCAGAGAAAGGAGTCAGAAGCATAACGCCTTCTGCAAGAGAAGTATCAAAATTCTCTACATTAAGGATACCGTCCATACCGTCAACACCAAAGAACTTAATGTCCATATCTGCTTCTGATGCCTGCTGAAGGATCAGCGCATTATCAGAATAATAGTTTGGAAGGAAAAGAAGTTCTGCACCGCTGTCAGCGATCTTTTTAAGCTGTACAGAATAGTCTGTATTGTTGTCTGTTGTATAAGCCTCATCTGCAACTACTTCCAGTCCGTTTTCCTCTGCTGCTTCCACAAAAGAATCATGCACACCAGAGTTGTAATCAGCCATGGAGTCATAAAGAACAGCTACCTTCGTTGCAAGCCCATGCTCACCGATATACTGTGCAGATTTTGCTCCCTGTGCCGGGTCTGTAAAGCACATACGGAACTCATTGGAACCAGCTGTAATAGAATCAACAGCTGTAGCAGACGGAGTAAAAAGGAAAGTACTCTCTGCAGCCTCTGCACCTACTGCAATACAGGAACCAGAGGTAACGGCACCACAGAGCATCTGCATTCCCTTATCAAGCAGGTCGTTGTATGCGTTCACTGCTTTTTCCGGATCTCCCATATCATCTCCTGCGGCCAGAAGCTCTACCTGGTATCCGTTGAATCCGCCGTTCTCATTTATTTCATTAATAGCGATCTGAGCTGCATTATATACGTTTGTACCATACTGTGCGTAATCACCTGTCATCGGTCCGATAACGCCAATCTTAAATGTTTCATCGCCTTCTGCAAAAACAGATGCCGGTATAGCCATTGTTGCCGCCATAGCAGCTGCTGCTGTTACACTCAGAACTTTTTTCCAGTTTTTCATAATAAATCTCCTCCTTACTTTCGTTCGCTAATACTTTAATGTTTTGATTATAGCATTAGAATTTTATGATTGCAAGTGTAAATTTATAAAATATTTATATTTAAAACATAGTTTGTTCATGGCATATTAGCAAAAAAAGACCACATACCCGACATTGGATATGTGGTCTTTTTTTACAGGAATCTCCTGATATTTTTTATTTATGCGATAGCTTTTTTAGCGATCTCTGCAAGTGCAGTAAATCCAGCTGCATCATTAACTGCCATCTCTGCAAGCATCTTTCTGTTGATGTCGATGTTTGCAACTTTAAGGCCGTGCATCATTTTGCTGTAGGAAAGTCCGTTCATTCTTGCAGCAGCGTTGATACGTGCGATCCAGAGCTGTCTGAACTGACGTTTTTTCTGCTTTCTTCCTGCATAGGAGCTTGCAAGTGCTCTCATTACAGACTGTTTAGCGATTCTATACTGTTTAGAACGAGCTCCTCTGTAGCCCTTTGCCAGTTTTAATGTACGGTTATGTCTTTTCTTTGCGTTTAATCCGCCTTTAATTCTTGCCATTTCTTAATTTCCTCCTGTTCGTCTTCTTACTTCTTATAAATAAGGCAGTGCTTTCCTGATGTTCTTCAGGTTTGTAGAATCAACAACAGTGGCCTTTCTCAGATTTCTCTTTCTCTTCTGAGATTTCTTTGTTAAGATATGGCTCTTGTAAGCTTTATTTCTTACTAATTTTCCTGTTCCTGTTTTTTTGAAGCGCTTTGCTGCTGCTCTACAAGTTTTAATTTTTGGCATTGTAATTTCCTCCTTAATATCGTATCTATTTAATGTCCCTCATCCAGCCTGCCACCCTTAGGGTGTCTCTCCAAATGAATGCAACATCCTAGTGTTTCTGTGCTAAAAACATTGTCATGCTTCTGCCTTCTACCTTAGGTGCCTTCTCAACTACAGCAATGTCCTTCAGCATATCGGCAAAATCATCCAGAACGTGCTTGCTGCTTGACATGTGTGCCATCTCTCTTCCGCGGAAACGAAGAGTAACCTTCACTCTGTCGCCCTTGGTAAGGAATTTGCGCGCTGCCCCAGCCTTTGTGTTCAGGTCATTGGTATCAATATTTGGTGAAAGACGCACTTCTTTGACATCGATGGTCTTCTGCTTTTTCTTGGCTTCTTTCTCTTTTCTGGCAAGTTCGTAGCGATATTTACCATAATCAATGATCTTACATACCGGCGGCTTTGCCTGTGGGGCAATCTTTACTAAATCAAGCTCTGCCTCCTGAGCTTTGGCCATTGCTTCTCTTGCGGACATAATTCCAAGCTGCTCTCCGTCCGGTCCGATTAAGCGTACCTCTTTGTCTCTGATTTGTTCGTTAATCATTAAATTGCTAATTGTCGTGCACCTCCATACCTGATAGATGATCTGTTCTGATCCAGTTTTTAACTTCTGGACTCTCTTTCCCCTTCGCAGGAAGAAATTCCTGCCTTATACCTAACGCCGCAAATATAAAAAAAGTGCGGACAGAATCCACACTTCTCCTATTACACCCGCGAACTAAGTCACGCGCTGCTGTGCAATATGAACCCGAGCCGCATCTAAGTATGCGCTGAGGTGAGAGTGAACTCTGCTTTCTTTTCATCACGTACTGTCGTATGATATCATGCCTTACTGTGAAAGTCAAGATGTTTTTTTATTTTTTCTTATAATTTTTTTCTTATAAATTTGTGCATATTTTTGCAGGCACAGGAGAAACTAAGACTGCTACAGCAGTTTAGTGTCCTCATAAAATACGGTCTGCTGAACAACTGCAAATGTTTGCAAAATCAAGCATACAAAATCAGGAGGTAAAAAACATGACAATCTTAAAATGTTCCGCAACAACCTGTGCTTACAACGAAGATATGCTTTGTTCCAGAGGGGAAATCAACGTCATGGGTGACAGTGCAAAAAGTTCTGAAGAAACATCCTGCGGAAGCTTCCGGGAAAAAAGCCAGGGTGCCATGAACAGTGCCAAAAACAGCTGTGGATGTGAGACCATCCAGATTGACTGCAAAGCCCACAACTGTACCTATAACGAAAAGTGTAAATGTACCGCAGCTGCTATTGATGTAGCCGGAAGCGGTGCAAAAGTATGTTCCGAAACAAAATGCGATACCTTTGAATGCCAGTGCTAGAGCGTGTTTGAAAAAGGCTTTCAGCAGAAATTTTTCAGGCAGGTTCCAGAAAATAGCCGCAAATTCAAAAACAGCCCCCGCACAAATGTGCGAGGGCCTTTTAATTTCCATTCATTATCTGTTTCTTAAGAAATCCGGGATCTGGATGTCCTTCTTCTGAACAGTGCTGGATGGTGTCTTCGCTGTGAATGGTGTAGCATTCATAGTCGGCATGCTAAAAGACGGCATGTTCAGATTCACACCAGCAGACGCTGTAGTAGAAGCAGGTCTCTTATTGGCAAATACAGAGTTGCTTGCCTTATTTCCAAATGGATTGGATGCCTGTGCATTATCAGAAAGACCTGTAGCAATAACAGTGATTCTCGCATAATCAGCAACAGAGTCATCATACATAGCACCAAAGATGATATTTGCATCTTCACCTGTAAGCTCCTGTACATAGCTTGCAGCATCGTTTGCATCCATAAGGGAAATATCACCGGAAATATTGATGATAACATGTGTAGCACCCTTGATGGTAGTCTCAAGAAGCGGAGAGGATACAGCCTGCTGTACAGCCTCCATAGCCTTGTCATCGCCTCTTGCCTCACCGATACCAATGTGTGCAATACCTTTATCTGTCATAACAGTCTGAACATCAGCAAAGTCAAGGTTGATAAGAGCCGGCAGATTGATCAGATCTGTGATGCCCTGAACTGCCTGCTGCAGAACCTCGTCTGCTTTACGAAGTGCTTCTGGCATAGTCGTACGGCGATCTACAATCTCCAGTAATTTGTCATTAGGAATTACAATTAATGTATCAACAGCTTTCTTCAGATTCTCAATACCTGCAAGTGCGTTGTTCATACGTGTCTTAGCTTCAAAACGGAAAGGTTTGGTCACAACACCTACAGTGAGGATCCCCATTTCCTTAGCTGCTGCTGCGATAACCGGTGCAGCACCTGTACCAGTTCCACCGCCCATACCGCAGGTAACGAATACCATGTCAGCACCTTCGATGATCTGTTTTACTTCCTCAATGCTCTCTTCTGCTGCTTTCTGTCCAACCTCAGGCTGTGCTCCTGCACCAAGACCTTTGGTAATTTTCTCACCGATCTGAAGTACAGTTGGAGCTTTACACAGAGTCAGAGCCTGCTTATCTGTATTCACTCCTACAAACTCTACCCCGCCGATGGCTTCTTCAACCATTCTGTTAACTGCGTTATTTCCGGCGCCGCCTACTCCGATTACAATAATCTTAGCAGAGGATTCCGCCTCATTTGACATTATCTCTAACAATGTACTTCCTCCTTTATTTCTACCTTATATCCTTTATCTTTAATTTCAGCAAATATATATACCAAGCTGCATATAGCTATATCATATATTTTTTTTGTGAATTTATCAACCACTAATTTTGTTTTTTTATACTTTTTTCGCGAAATACGCGATATTTTCCTCAGAGTGTGTTTGAAAAAGGCTTTCTGCAAGATGTGCATCACATTTACTGGAGATTTTCAGCCACTCTTTAATATTCCTCATCGTAACTGTCATAACCGCTGTCATTATAGTCTTCGCTGTAATCCCCACTGTAATCTTCAAGATCCTCTCCGCTTCCATCTTCACTGGTTTCATTGGGATTGGGACCTACATAATTTCCATCTTTATCCAGCTGTCCATAACCGGTATAGCTTCCATCTTCCATATATCCGCCAAGCCAGCTGCCATTTGCAGCAATGCTCTCCTCAGTAGGTCTGGAGCCTACATAGTTTCCGTTCTGGTCATATTCACCTTCACCGGTATAGTCACCCTCCAGATCATACCCTCCATGCCAGTTAGCCACTGCATTCTCGTAAGCAGCCGCAGTATCCACATCCGCGATCACACCATCCTCGCCCATATCCTGCTCGAAGGTAATCGTCTTGGAATTGTCATTTACATTTTCCAGATGAAGGATTCCCTTTTTTCCGGAAAGCTTGGGCAAAATTGCACTGACACGTGTCATCTTGTCCTCAAGATACTCGTCCTTTCCCAGCATCACCCGGATATCTCCATAAGTTAAAGTAATCTGATAACTGGTGTCAAATTCAATATGATCCGGTATGGCATCGTTCTTCTGGAAAATAGTTGCCAGCGCCACCGCAGTGGTAAGAACCGAGCTTCCCTTAATCGGAAGCTTCTCCCCTTCGATCACATGGCTTACTTCAATGCCGTCAAAAAAAGGCACCAGTTCATCCCTTGTATGGGAACTTTCAATAAAAATACCGTTTCTGTCAAAATAAATATAGCTGTCCAGATAAGGAATGCAGCCTACCGCCTTCTTTTCCCGGACACTGATGCAGATACTGTTGTGAGAAAGCCTGGTAATATGAAAGCCTTCCACAAAAGGCACACCCTCTACGTCCACCCTGGAATGGAGCAAAACTGCAAGAACGGAATTATCCGTAAAAGCCCCCCGCAAAGCCATCTCCTTCACCTGTTCATCCGTGTAACGGGAGGTTCCCATTACCTCCACCTTTGTCACATGAAAGTAGGAAAAGAAAAAGACAAGTCCTGCCAGCAGAACTGCCCCCAGGGTACCCAGAATCGCTTTCTTATGTTTTCTATAGATCAGCTTCATTTTCAGTGATTTCATATATTGTTATTCCTGTATCCTTTTTACTGCTGCTCCCAGCGCATTAAGATCCTGGCAAATATGCTCATACCCACGCTGTACAAAAGAATATCCTTCCAGTGCGGTAACTCCCTTGGCCCCAAGTGCTGCCAGGATCAGGGCTGCACCGCCTCTCAATTCCTGTGCCTGCACAGCTGCTCCATGTAAAGTCTTTACACCGCAGATCACAGCCTCATTTCCCTGTACGCGGATCCTGGCTCCCATTTTCTGCAACTGGTCAGCTACTTTATAACGGTCTTCAAAAACCATTTCACGAATGCAGCTTTCCCCCTCTATGGTGGAAAGAACTGCCATTACAGGAGACTGCAGATCTGTTGGAAATCCTGGATACACTCCCGTTTCCAGCAGTTTAACAGGGCTTTGAACATTTTTTCCATTGACTAATAGTTTACCACTGTTACCTTTATATTGTCCACCCATTTTCCTATATACTTCCAGAAAGGCCTTCAGTTCTCCTTCCGGAGGGTTTTCCAGAACAATCTGGCTTCTGGTGACAGCTGCCGCACAGATATAGGTTCCTGACACAATGCGGTCTGGCGGCACCTGAATGCACCCGGCACTCAGGCTTTTAACTCCCTGGATTCTTATTTCAGAAGTTCCATCCCCCTGTATTTTTGCTCCCATGGAACGCATATACCTGCAAAGCCACTGTATTTCCGGCTCGCAGGCACAATTTTCCAGTACAGTCTCTCCATCTGCAAGCACGGCTCCTAAAATGCCCTGCTGAGTGGCTCCCACACTTCTTTTTGAAAAAGAGACCAATGCCCCTTGCAGATAAGGTGCTTCTGCCACCAAAAATCCCTGTTTCTCTGTGATCACTGCGCCAAGCTTCCGAAGCACAAAAAGATGCATATCAATAGGTCTTTTCCCGATCACGCACCCACCTGGATAACCAAGACTTCCTTTCCCGTTTCTTGCGAGAAGCGCTCCAAGAAGAATCACGGAAGACCGCATCCTCCCTGTAAATTCAAAAGGAACTGACCATTTACCGGCATTTTCGCAATCCATATACAGATCATGGCCTTCCCACCAGGTCACTGCCCCAAGCTTCTGAAGAATTTCCTCCATACAAAAAACATCCGCGATCCGCGGACAGCCTTTGAGCACGCTGACTCCCCGATGTAAAAGAGACGCCGCCATCATAGGAAGCGCTGCATTTTTTGATCCCTGTATCCGAATACTTCCCTTCAGCTGGTGTCCTCCCTCAATGTAAATCCGGTCATTCAAGCCATTCACTCCTAAAGGGCCTCTTACCTTTTATTGTATGCGAATATTTCTGACTGGTGATAAAATTTCATTTTCTGCTTACGCTCAAAGCCAGCCCCATCTCGCCCAGAAGAAACACCACTGAAGTTCCGCCATAGCTGATAAAGGGAAGAGTGATTCCTGTATTTGGAATAGTATTTGTCACCACAGCAATATTCAGGATCACCTGAATGGCCATATGGCTCATAATGCCAACGCACAAAAGTGTTCCTTGCAACTCCCGGCAGTGAAGGGCAATCACCATCAGTCTCCACATAAGAAGCCCGAATATGACAATGAGAAAAAAAGCCCCGGTCAGTCCCAGTTCTTCGCAGATAATGGAAAAGATCATATCATTCTGAGCTTCCGGCACAAATCCCAGCTTCTGCAGGCTGCTGCCAAATCCTCTTCCGAAAAGCCCGCCGCTTCCAATAGCATAAAGTCCCTGAATGGTCTGAAAACCCTTTTCATACTTCTCCGGATTTCGCCATATGGCAAGTCTTTCCAGACGGTAGCTCTCTGCTGCCAGAAACACTGCGATCACTGCTACACCAGTTACTCCCATTCCGATAAATCTGGCATATCCCGGATCTGATATAAAGATCAGGATTACACCGATTCCAAGGATTATGATTGCCGTACTTAGGTTATTAGAGCCTACCAGTCCTACAATTGGAAGAAGTGTCAGCATTGTCCTGCACATAAACCAGAAGCCAGCTGTAATCTTTTTGCTTCCCTGGATCTGCCAGGTGAGAAAAAGGATCACTGCAGCTTTTGCGAATTCTGAAGGCTGAAAAGACAATGGTCCAAAATTCAGCCACCTTTTGGAGCCATTGATTTCCTGTCCTACAAACAAAACTGCTGTAGAAAGTCCCATAGATAAGAGATAAGCAGCCGGTGCCAGCCGCACAAGGAATCGGTAATCTGTTTCTGCTACTATGTACATGGTCATAAGGCCCAGAGCTGTTGCAAAAAGCTGCTTTTTAAAATAATAGGCAGAGTCGCCGAAACGTACTCTGCCATTATATTCACTGATGGAAAACAGCATGACCAGTCCGAATACTGCCAGAAGCAGCACAAGGATCAGTAAAACCGTGTCTGTTTTCGTTTCTTTCTTTCGCTCCCGGATCATAGAGATCTGCTCCTGACGTCCCATGCCTTGATTAAAGCATATGCCAGATCCGGGTATTCTATGAGATAAATCATAAGTTTCTGTACCTGCCGCCAATCACATTCTGCCGGCTACGACAACCGAATTCGAGTGAAATATACTACAAAACAGAACGTGCAAATTGCAGGAATGATTTTTCAAACAGGCTCCAGAGCGTGCCTCCAAAAGGCTTTCTTCAAGATGTACGCTGCAATTTGCGGTATATTACAGTGCTCTCACATACTCCTTAAACATCTGGCCTCTCTGCTCATAATTGTCAAACTGACCCCAGCTTGCGCATGCAGGAGATAAAAGAACCGCGTCCCCGGCGTTTGCCTTATCCGCACACACCTGCACAGCTTCTTTCAGATCCTCGCAGAGAATAATGTCATGAAAACCGTTCTTCTCAGCTGCAGCCTTAATTTTCTCTTTCGTCTGACCAATAAGTACCAGATACCTTACTTTGCCGTCAAATGCCTGGATCCACTCATCATAGCTGGATTCCTTATCATATCCGCCGCCAATCAGAAGAGTCGGACGGTTCATTGCCTGGATTCCCTTAATAGCCGCATCCGGGTTGGTTCCCTTTGAATCGTTATAATATGCTACACCGTTTTTCTCAGTTACATACTCAATTCTGTGCTCCACGGCTGTAAACTCACAGATACTCCTACGGATGCTATCCATATCAACACCTGCGTAGTAAGCCATGGCCACTGCTGCCATTACATTCTCAAAATTGTGTGTACCAAGAAGCTTCAGCTCTCCTGTTCTCACAACCGGAATCTCCTCTTTCTCTGTGCGGAGAATAATCTGGTTTCCTCTCAGGAAAATACCCTGTTCAAGTTCTCTTGCACTGGAAAAATATACAGCCTTTGGCACAATGCTTTTGCCAAATTCACGAAGGATTTCATCCTCATAATTCAGAACACATACATCCTCCGGACCCTGGTTGCTGGTGATCAGCTCTTTCACGCGGATATACTCAGCCATTGTATGATGACGGTTCAGATGATCCTCTGTGATATTCAAAATGGCGCTTACCCTTGGAGCAAATTTCCAGATAGTCTCAAGCTGGAAGCTGCTGATCTCTGCAACCGTGACAGTCTCATCGGTCATCTCCAGTGACTTGGAAGTATACGGAGTTCCAATATTTCCAACAACAAATACAGATGGACGTGCATCTGACATGATTTTTCCAAGAAGAGCTGTTGTTGTAGTTTTTCCGTTTGTTCCGGTAATTGCAAGAACTTCACCCTTTCCCGTCTGATAAGCCAGTTCAACCTCGCCCCATACAGGAAGTCCCTGATCATAAAAACCTTTTACAATTGGAAGATCTGTGGGAACTCCAGGACTTAATACCACAAGGTCCAGGCTTTCCTGAACTTCCTTCGGCAGCTCTCCTGCATAGATGGGAAGTTCATAATTCCCACTGATTTTATGTAATACGCTTTCTTTATCCAGATCTGCTTTTCCATCGTAGAGAACCGGGCAGGCACCAACTGCATTCAAAAGATCAGCTGCGCCGATACCGCTTTTTCCGGCTCCGAAAACCAGAACTTTTTTTCCTTTTAATTCCATGATTTATTTCCTCCTTAATGCCTTGCAATGGATGCCCCGGAATTCTCCCTTTTCAGACATGCTTCAGGCAGCTCTTACAGGGCTAAAAGTCCGATCAGGCACATAATTGCAGTCACAATGGTAAACACTGCAACTACTCTGGCTTCTGACCATCCGCAAAGCTCAAAATGATGATGGATAGGCGCCATTTTGAAAATACGTTTGCCATGTGTTGCTTTGAAATAGGTTACCTGGATCATAACGGACAGTACCTCGACCAGATAGATCAGGCCCACGATCAGTATGAACAGAGGCATCTGCAGCATATAAGCCACACCTGCCACAAATCCGCCAAGTGCCAGAGATCCTGTATCACCCATGAATACACTTGCCGGATATACATTGTAAAGTAAAAATCCCATCAGTCCGCCGATAACAGCACAGGTGACAGGCTCGATACCGGACTGGGTTCCAATGGATACAACCGTGAAGAATACGGCTACGATCAGGGTAACGCTGGTAGCAAGACCGTCTACACCGTCAGTAAAGTTTACGCCATTTACAGTTCCGATCACTGCAAAGAACAGCACTGGTACAGCCAGCCAGCCAAGATTCAGATAATGTCCTCCCCAGAACGGAATGCGCATGGTCAGGGACACATCTGTATATCGAAGCAGGTAGAAAGTGAAAATACCAGTTACCACTACCTGAAGCAGAAATTTCTGCCATGGGAGAAGTCCGTCAGATCTTCTAAGGACTACCTTCAGATAATCATCCAGAAAACCGATCAGTCCGAATCCCAGAGTCAGGAACAAAACCGGGATAATTTTGGGATAATCTTTTACATAAAACAATGAAGTAATAATCGTGGATATCAGAAAGATCACGCCGCCCATAGTCGGAGTTCCGGCCTTTTTCAGATGCGACTGTACGCCCTCTGTTCTCTCTGTCTGTCCCATTTTCAGCTTACGCAGAAAAGGAATGATAACAGGTCCTAATACTGCACTGATTGCGAAGGAAATCAGCACCGGGATCACAATATGAAATTCCATCCTCACACCTCTTTAATTCTTTCGTTTTTTTCGTTCCAGAGTCTGTTTAAAAAAGCATTCCGCACAAAGTGTGACACACATCTTGCAGAAACCATTTTCAAACACGCTCTAAACTTTTTAAAGCATCTTATAGTATAAAGCTTTTCCCCTTATTTATCAACCCATAGCTTGGTTTTTGCAAGATAATATCCCTACATTGTTTACTACTTACCTCGTGACCGGTAACACACTTCTCCTTGCTCACAGCCTGACCGGTCACCGAAGCTTATCTTTCTTTTTTCTGATTTAGAGCGTGTTTGAAAAAGGCTTTCTGCAAGATGTGCGTCACAATTTGTGGGA
>USDN01000054.1 GCA_900553515.1 uncultured Blautia sp.
GGGGTAGGGGAGTTGAGATGCCGTAGGCATTTTTTTATTTATGCGGAATATGACTGCCTATGGCAGTCTGCATCTTTGTTTTATAATCTGGTTTTACAAAATCCAGGATACCTGTGTTATAATTTATGTCAGTGGAAATGCCATATGGAAGGATAAAACTGGTTGCAGGAATTCTTTCAGAACATTATAATAAAGAAAAGAAAAAGGGAGTGTGATCATGGGAAGACAAAACACAGGCAGATCAAAGAAAAAAAAGAAAAAGGGAGATTTTCTCCTGACATTGGCTCTGATCGCTGCCATTGCTGTATTTTGTTTTGCAGCATATAATCTGTTTCATATTTATTCAGAGTATAAAAAAGGTACAGACGAGTACAATGAAATCGAACAGATGGCAGTAACTGAGAGAGAACCGGAGCTGGTGGACATGGAACAGGCTGATTCAGGACCGGTTCCGCCGATTAATGTAGATTTTGATACGTTAAGGAGTATCAATACGGATGTAATCGGCTGGATCTATGTGGAAGCATTGGATAATATCAATTATCCGGTGGTCCAGGCAGAAGATAATGAAACGTATCTTCATATGACCTATGAAAAGAATTACAATTTTGCAGGAACAATTTTTGTGGATTATGAAAACAGCAGTGATTTTAGTGACTGCAATACTCTGATCTATGGTCATAATATGAAAAACGGATCTATGTTTGCAAGCCTGAAAAAATTTACACAGGATGAAGAATTATATAAGAAGAGCAAATATTTCTGGATCCTTACACCGGATATGAATTACCGGTATGAAATTGTTTCAGCATACGTAACCGGTGTAAACAGTGATACGTATACCCTGTTTAAGGGACCGGGAGATGAATTTCAGCAGTATCTGAATAAAATCAAAGGTTATTCTGAAATTCAGACAGAAGCCGGCGAAATGACCATTGAGGATAAGATCGTTACTCTTTCCACCTGTACAGGAAATGATGCGACCAGATTTGTGGTACAGGGAAAACTGGCAGATGCAGTACCGGTGAAATAATAAAGCATACATAAAGAAATAAGGAGGAAGGCACATGGAGGATAAGATCATCAAATTGCAGGAGATCATTGATAAACATGACAATATCGTGTTTTTTGGCGGCGCAGGTGTGTCCACAGAAAGCGGGATACCGGATTTCCGTTCTCAGGACGGCCTCTATCATCAGAAATATGACTATCCTCCGGAAACAATTTTAAGCCATACGTTTTTTATGAGACGGCCTGAGGAGTTCTATAAGTTTTACAGGGATAAGATGCTCTGTGACACAGCGAAGCCGAATGCAGCGCACATGAAACTGGCAGAACTGGAAAAATGCGGGAAACTGAAGGCTGTGATCACGCAGAATATTGATAATCTTCATCAGATGGCAGGCAGCAGAAAGGTGCTGGAGCTTCACGGCAGTGTATACCGCAATTATTGTATGAAGTGTGGAAAGTTTTATGATTTTTCTTACATAAAAAACAGTACAGGGGTACCGCGCTGCGAATGTGGCGGAATGGTGAAACCGGATGTGGTCTTATATGAGGAAGGTCTGGATAATCAGACACTGACTGATTCTGTCCGGGCGATTTCCCAGGCGCAGGTACTGATCATTGGCGGAACGTCCCTAGCAGTTTATCCGGCTGCCAGTCTGATCGATTATTTCAGAGGCGACTGTCTGGTAGTGATCAATAAGGCGCCTACCCCGAGAGACCGCAATGCGGATCTTCTGATCAAAGATCCGATCGGGCAGGTTTTCTCGCAGATCAGGATTAAAGGAGAATAAAAAAGATGGATTACATCTATGAAGTTGGAGACATTGTTACGCTGAAAAAGGGGCATCCTTGCGGAAGTAAGGAATGGGAAATCCTCCGTGTGGGAGCGGATTTTCGGCTGAAATGTATGGGATGCGGGCATCAGATCATGGTGCCCCGCAAAATGGTGGAAAAAAACACACGGGGACTGAAGAAAAAAGAACAGCAGAACTGAAGAGGCTTCTGCAGTGAAAGGAGAAGGCGCATATGCTGGAAAGAATAAATAAAATATTAAAAGGACAGATCGTAACCTCAGTGCTTTATACAGCGCTTGGCCTGTGCTTTATCCTGATGCCTGTGGATACGGTAAATATCATCTGTAAATTTGTGTTCGGAGTGGTGCTGATCCTTGCAGGCGTTTATCATATTCTGATCTATGTGCTGGAAAAGATGAACGCTACTCTTCTGGATCTGCTGTCCGGCGGAATGATTCTTGTAATCGGAATTTTCCTGTTCTTTAATCCGCAGATCGTGGTAAAACTTCTTCCTGTTCTTCTGGGAACCTTTGTGCTGGTGGATTCCATCTGGGTTCTGAAGGGCAGCCTGAAGCTGAAAAAAATCGGGAGAGGCGAATGGAAGATCCTCCTGATCGGCAGTCTGGTATTTATCGGACTGGGCATTGCCATGATCGTGGATCCTTTTGACATGGTGAAATATACCATGATATTTGCGGGCTGTGTAATGCTTGCAAACGGTGTGACAGACCTTGTTTTTCTGGTGCTGATGCGCCGGGGCCTGAAACAGGCGGAGAAAGCGGCAGAAGAAGCTTTGGAACTGGAAAAAGCAGCTGAAGCGGATTACAGACAAAAAGATGAACCGGAGGGGCAGCCGGAATATGCGCCATGGAGTTCGCGGACAGGCTCAGAGAATACCGGACGTTTTGAGGAGAAATCTCAGGAGTCCTTAAATCCTTTGGAGGAAGTTCCTTCCGGGGAAACGCAGGAAGAGAATGGAAAGGAAGAATCCCGGGAGGAGGAACATACAGTTGAATAATAAAATCCTGGTGATCGAGGATGACAGGGCAATTTCTGAACTGCTCTGTATGAACCTGAATGCAGCAGGATATGAAACAGCAGCAGCCTATGACGGGGAGGAAGCCCGGAGGCTGCTGTTATGGCATGAGGATGCTTCTCTGGCTCTTGTTGATATTATGCTGCCAAAAAGAGACGGGTTTGAACTGATGGAGGATTTCAGAAAAAAACATATTCCGGTCATTTATCTTACTGCAAAGGACGACGTAGTTTCTAAAGTACGGGGGCTTCGCCTTGGAGCGGAAGACTATATGGTTAAGCCCTTTGAAATGCTGGAGCTTCTGGTGCGTATCGAAAAGGTTCTGGAAAGAACAGGACGGGCAAGAAGAATGCTGGAGATCCGTGATATCCAGGTAGATCTTGTACGCCATCAGGTGACAAAAAACGGAGTGGTCGTAAGTCTGAAACCAATGGAATATGATCTTTTTGTCCTGCTTTTGCAGAATCGCAATATTGCTCTTGGACGTGAGGAAATTTTAAGGCGGGTGTGGGGAGAGGAGTTTCTGGGCGAGAGCAGGACAGTGGACGTTCATATAGGACAGCTTCGTAAAAAACTTGATCTTTATGAGGAAATCCGTACTATCCCCAAGCTGGGGTATCGGCTGGAGGAATAAAAACAGGAGAACAAAATGAAATTATGGAAACAGACAGTGGCGTTAATGCTTGCCACTCTTTTGGGTACCCTGGTTCTTGTGGGCGGTCTGGGACTGTACATAACAGGAGAGAGAAACCTTACCAATGCAGCTTCCACTTATGCCAGACAGATGAACGCCAGCGCTTCTATGCTGGAACAATTCTGGGACTCTGTAAGATACGCCCAGATGACAGAGGTGGGACGGCGTTCCTACAGGGAGTTTCAGTTCCGTCTCTGCTGTGGGGAGGGATTTGTTCTGATAGATGATGAGACAGGAGAGGCGGCTGAAAATCTGACCGCCTACAATCTGAAAGATATCCATGCCCTTGATCTTACAGGTAAAGAAGCCGGCTCTGCCTATAGGCTTCAGAAAATAAAAAATCATATGCTGCTTCTCCAGCGTAAAAAACTTGTGAGTCCAGAAGGGTACAGTCTTCTTTCGGTCCGGGATATTTCAGAAATATTTCAGGAGCTTCTTGTTACAGGCCTCTGGTTTCTGGGGATCTGTTCCATAATCTTTTTTCTGGCAGGTATTTTTATCTGGAAAATGATGCAGAGAACCTTAAGAAGAATGGAAGAGCTTCAGGAAGTGGCAGGAAAACAGGAAATGCTTCTGGGAGCCCTTTCTCATGAAATGAAAACGCCTCTGACTTCCATTATCGGATATTCGGACACTCTCCGGGCAGTGAACCTTTCCGGGGAACAAAAAGACCGGGCGTTGGAACATATCAGCAGGGAAGGAAGAAGACTGGAGGCTCTTTCCGCCAAAATGCTTCAGATGCTGGGACTTCACCGCAATAATGCCATTCAGAAAACCCCTTGTTCTGTTCAGGAGATTTTCAGAAGGGTTGTTCAGCTTGAAGAAGAAAAGGCAGATATGCCCCTTCTCATAAAAGGTGAAGATTTTATAATGGATATGGATCAGGAGCTTATGGAAAGCCTTCTTCTGAACCTTATGGATAATGCTATAAAAGCCTCAGAACCAGGAAAGGCAATTATATTAAACAGCGGAAAACTGGAAACAGAGAAATATATCCAGGTCAGGGATTCTGGAAGAGGCATACCGGAAGAGGAACTGGATAAAATAAAAGAGCCTTTTTATATGGTAGACAAATCAAGAAGCAGACAGCAGGGGGGAGCGGGACTTGGACTTGCTCTCTGCGTAAAGATCGCGGAGCTTCATAAGGGAAGGCTTGAAATCAAAAGCAGAGAAGGCAAGGGAACCTGCGTGGCCGTTTACTTTCCACTGAAATAGAGAAATTTACATTTTGTTTACCTTTTCCTGCTTACTTTGGAAAGAGGATGTGATAGGCTTATCTTACAAAAGATAAATACAGCGCAGGAAAGGGGGAATGAGTTATGACAAAGAAAAGTTTTCTGGTATTTACAGCGTTTATGGCAGCAGGTGCGCTGAATCTGTCCTCTTGTGAAAGAATGGTACAGTCTGCAGTGGTAGAACCAAAAGACCAGAGGGGAGAAAACATAGAGGAGAATCCTGGTGAGACAGGGGAGATTACAGACAGTGAGAGAGCTGAGGAAATGACAGTGGCGCAGCAGGTGATGGCTCCCGAACGGTATCAGGTAGATGCAACAGCTCTTGTGAGCATTCCTACAGAAGAGGGAAGTGGAGATTCCGCATCTCCCGGCATAACCTTTACTCTGAAAGCTGATGCGGAGGTGGAGATTCCTGATGTGAAATATATATCTAAAAAGAAAGCAGTTCCTCAAAAAGCAGATGAAGCAGAGATGAAGCAGCTTTTTGAGGAGCTGAGTCAGGGCGGAAAAATTGAAAAAACTAATTCCGGTCAGGGAAGCGTCAGCACAGAGCTTATCCTTAAGGGCATTCCCTATATCTGCCAGTACAGCACAGAAGGAAACGAAAGCCTGAGCTTCTGGTGGAAGGGAGCAGTTACTGGAGATACAGAATCAGGAGCAGTGGATGAAGCAAAGATTTTCTCGGAAGCGGGAGCTGAAAATCAGACAGTGACCGAAGAGGAGGCTCTTGATTTTATCAAGTCTTTGGGTCTTGGAGAGTTTCAGATAGCTTATACAGAAGCAGAACATATAGAAGGGGAAAATGGCTCTGTCCAGAAGGACAGCTTTCAGCTGGAACGGGTAGTAGAAGGTGTTCCTGTGAATTACGTATATGAGCATGTTCTGCCAGTATATGAAAAGGCGGCCTCCTGGGCTAATGAAGACGGAACTGTTCATGAGCCGGAGGACAGAACCTGGAGGGAAGAACTTATGGAGATCCATTATACGGCAGGTACTCTTAAGAGCTTTGCCTACACGGCAGCTCTGGATATTTCAGATCTATCAGACGAGAAACTGTTTCTTCTTCCTTTTGAAGAAATCCAACAAATTTTCCGGGATTCTCTGATTCCACAGATTGCTGCAAGCAGAACAAATCCAAAGCTTACAGTAATAGGCACAGCAGCAGACGGATCGGGACTTGCCTGGACTCAGTATCCTTCCCCGGAGTCTGCTTCCATGGAGTTTACAGTCACAAAGGTAAAGCTTGGATATATGCGCCAGAGAGAGAATGGAAGCGCAGAACAGGGAATCCTTACTCCAGTGTGGGATTTTTACGGAACATGGAAAGCAAAGGAGCCGGACGGACAGGGAGGATATGAGGAACATACCATGGATCATGAAGCAGTTTCCCTTATGACCATTGACGCCTGTACCGGAAGCGTAGTGCAGAGAGTTCTGGGATATTAAGCCCTTCCTCTTGTAAAAAGAATATCAGATATGTACATTTTTATATAACAACATGAAAAAGAAACATATTTCTTGATTTTTTATCATGGCGGATCTTCCTCTCTGATTCTATAATAAAGACAAGTTAAAGAGAACGTGCAACATCAATTTATTTAGCTGTAAATTATAGAAAAGGAGAGGATTTTACTATGAAAATGAAAAAACTTACAGCAATGAGCATGGCTGCATTAATGGCAGCATCTATGATCCCGGCAGTTCCGGTTATGGCAGAGGGAGAAGGAAAAGTTTATTATCTGAACTTTAAACCAGAGGCAGATGAAGCATGGCAGAATCTGGCAAAAACATACACAGAAGAAACAGGAACAGAGGTGACTGTTGTTACAGCAGCTTCCGGTCAGTATGAGACAACACTTCAGTCCGAGATGGCTAAGAGCGACGCTCCGACACTTTTCCAGGTAAATGGTCCGGTAGGACTGAAAAACTGGAAGGATTACTGCTATGATCTGAAGGATTCTGAGATCTTTTCACAGCTTACATCTGAAACTTATGCGCTGAAGGATGGAGATACAGTTCCTGGAATCGCATATGTAATCGAGTCCTACGGTCTGATCACAAACAAGACTCTTCTTGAAAAAGCAGGCTATACACTGGATGATATCAAGAGCTACGATCAGTTAAAGGCTGTTGCAGACGATATCCAGAGCAAAAAAGACGAGCTGGGAATTAAGGGCGCATTCACTTCCGCAGGTATGGACGGTTCTTCCGACTGGAGATTTAAGACACATCTTGCAAACCTTCCGATCTACTATGAGTATCAGGAAGAAGGAATTGACGATACTGCAGAGATCAAGGGAACATATCTTGAAAACTACAAGAATCTGTTTGATCTGTACATTACAGATTCCACCTGTGATCCGGCAGAGCTTTCCGCTAAGACTGCAGACGACTCCAGAAATGAATTTGTAAACAGCGAAGCGGTATTTTATCAGAACGGTTCCTGGGAATATGCAGAGCTTGCCAAGACATTCGGCGATGATGAACTGGCAATGATCCCGATCTACTTTGGTGTAGATGATGAGAACCAGGGTCTTGCAACAGGTACAGAGAACTACTGGTGCGTAAACAAAAACGCGTCTGAAGAAGACATTCAGGCAACACTGGATTTCATGAACTGGTGTGTAACTTCTGAGGCAGGAACCAAATCCATGGCTGAGGATATGGGCTTTACCATTCCTTTCAAAACAGCAGTTGCTCCTACCAACGTATTTGTAAAACAGGATGCCGAGTATACAGAAGCAGGTCTGACTCCTGTATCATGGAACTTCACAACCATGCCGTCTGAAGAGTGGAAAAACGGCGTTGGAACAGCTCTTACCGCTTATGCGGCAGAGACAGGTTCCTGGGATGATGTTGTAAGCGCATTTGTTGATAACTGGGCAATGGAAAAAGCTCTTACAGAGTAAGAACAGAGTTCCTGAAGTAAAAAAGTGACTGGAAAGGGGGCGGTGCAATCAGCTCCCGGTGGAGAATCCCCCGGATGATTTGCATCAGCCCCCGTACTTTTTGAAGCAGGGGAAAGAGGAGTAGAAACATGGTAGGAAAAACAATCAAAAAATGGTGGCCGGTATTTGTACTGCCTACACTGGCTGCATTTATCATCGGTTTTCTCTGGCCGTTTATCTGGGGCATTTATCTGTCTTTCTGCAAATTTACGACTGTACAGGATGTAACCTTTGTAGGATTTTCAAACTATGCCAAGCTGATGCTGGATAAAACCTTCAGTCATTCCTTCTGGCTGACCGTGGTATTTGCGTTTGTATCCAGTATCCTGATTAATGTACTGGCTTTTACCATCGCGCTGGCGCTTACCAAAGGCTTCAGAGGAACAAACGTATTCCGTACTGTATTTTTTATGCCGAATCTGATCGGCGGTATCGTTCTTGGCTATATCTGGCAGACCCTTCTGAATGGACTTCTTTCCAGGTGGGGACAGCCGCTTCTTGCGCTTTCTGCCAAAAACGGCTTTATCGGAATGCTCATTCTTCTGATGTGGCAGCAGATCGGTTATATGATGATTATTTATGTGGCAGGTCTGAACAATGTATCGCCGGATCTGATTGAGGCGGCTCAGATCGACGGAGCAACCTCCAGACAGATCCTGTTTAAAATCAAGATCCCGATGATTATGCCGTCTGTAACGATCTGTACTTTCCTGACGCTGACAAACGGATTTAAAATGTTCGACCAGAACCTGTCCCTTACCGGCGGCGCTCCGGGCAAACAGTCACAGCTTCTTGCCCTGAACATTTACGATACGTTTTATGCCAGAAGCGGACCTATGTGGAAGGGTATCGGACAGGCAAAGGCCGTTGTATTCTTTATCCTTGTAGTTGCGATCGCTCTGATCCAGCTTAAGGCAACATCATCCAAGGAGGTACAGCAGTAATGGAAAATAAGAAAAAAAATCCTCTGGCAACCATCATACTGTCAGTTATTTCCATCCTCTGGATGTATCCGATCGTACTGATTCTTTTTAACTCTCTGAAAAAAGAATCTGCCATCACCACTTCAGGGGTGTTCAGTCTTCCTACAGGAGAAACCTGGAATGGATTTAAGAACTTCGTAGCCAGTGTGACACAGATGGATTTCCTGAAATCCTTCTGGTACAGCCTTGTGATCTCTGTGATGTCAGTGGTACTGATCCTTCTGTGCTGTTCCATGTGTGCATGGTATATTGTGCGTGTAAACGGTAAGCTGTCCAAAGCGTTTTATTATCTTTGCGTATTCAGTATGGTAGTGCCTTTCCAGATGGTTATGTTTACTCTGGCAAAAACAGCAGACACATTGAAGCTGAATAATCCGTATAATATCTGCATTATCTATCTTGGCTTCGGAGCCGGACTTGCAGTATTTATGTTTACCGGTTTTGTGAAGGGAATTCCTCTGGAGATAGAAGAAGCTGCGCTGATCGACGGATGCAGCCCTCTGCAGGTATATTTCCAGATACTGATCCCAATTTTGAAGCCGACGATCATTTCTACGGCGATCCTGGAGCTGATGTGGGTGTGGAACGATTACCTCCTTCCAACGCTTGTACTGGATATCAAGAAATATCGTACCATTCCCATGGCAGTTCAGTATTTCCGCGGAAGCTTCGGACATGTACAGATGGGACCTATGATGGCAAGTATTATGATCGACATTATCCCGATCATCATTGTTTATCTGGTGTGCCAGAAGCATATTATTGAGGGCGTAGTAGCCGGAGCTGTAAAAGGCTGATGAAATAAAATGGTCAGAATCCCTGAGGAGCAGATGCTTTTCGGGGATTTTGTCTTTCGGTCAAAAAGTACATGAATTATCTGAAAGTTTGTATGGTGTGTCCTTGTGAGGAAAAGAGGGAAATGGTAAAATAAAAACAGTATGATTTTCAAAAAACTATAGCTTGTATGGGGAAGGAAATGGTGAAATAAATGATTCGATTACTGATCGTAGATGATGAAAGACTGGAAAGAGAAGGGGTGAAATATCTTCTTTCTCGGGAAAAGAAAGAATGGAGGATTTATGAAGCTTCCAACGGCAAGGATGCTCTTCAGATTTTAAGGGAAGAAGAGATCGATCTTCTTCTTACAGATATTAAAATGCCGTATATGGACGGACTGGAACTTACGTCTAAAGCAAAAGAACTGTACCCGGAGCTGCCGGTAGTGATCTTCAGTGGATACAGTGATTTTGCCTTTGCTCAGGAAGCCATGCGGTATGGGGTCACAGAATATGTACTGAAGCCGGTGGATCCGGAAGAGTTTCATAAGATCATCCGGAAGACGCAGGATATGATCTCAGACAGGAAAGAAAAGAAACAGCAGGAAAAACAGGAGCAGGATTTTCTCCAGCAGTATTTTCTTGAAAATTATCTTTATTCCGGAAATAAGGATATTCTGGAAAAAGCAAAACGTATGTTAAATATTGATCACTGGGAGCAATGGCGCTGTGCGGTTATGGTTGAGTCCGACGTTTCTTTTTTTGACAGGATAGAAGACGATTTTCAGGAACTGTTGCAGAAAGAGGTTCGGAGAGCCTTCTTTTATATGAATCTGAATGCACGTCAGTCCCTTCTGCTTTTTAAGGACGTATACTGCGATTATCAGCTTGTGGCAAATCATATATATACTTTTTTGAAGAGAAATTACAGAGATCGTTTTTATCTTGCAGTCAGCAGGATGTTTGAGGGAAGTCAGTGCCTTCCGGAGATCATGAGCCAGCTGGAGCAGCAGATGGAAGAAAAATTCTATCATCCGGAAAAGCATATTTTTTCTAATGAAGAGGAACATCTGAAGATGGCTATGGGAGAAGTGCAGGATTCGCATCTGATGCAGATGATCTCCGAGGATATCAGCAGAAAAGATACAGAGCTGCTCAGAAAACACTTTCTGACACTGAAGGAAAAATATACGGACAATACCAAATATTCGGCTATGTATATTAAGTTTGTTTTTTCCAATCTGATCCAGGAATTGTTCCAGGAGGATCAGTTTTCCGGAGAAAGACGGTTGGAGCATGAGATCGACCGGCTTTATAACTGCAGGAATATTATGGAGATCCTTCAGGTTACAGAGGACAACATCTGTGAATATGAGAAATTTCTGGAGAGATCCATGAGTGAATCCAGAAATGAAGTGGCGGTGGTGAAAAATTATATCTACCAGCATTATGATGAGGATCTGAATCTGGAAACACTGGCAGAAAAAGTATATCTTTCCTCCGGATATCTCAGCTTTATTTTTAAAAAGGAAACCGGAATGAATCTGAACCGCTACATACGAGTGTTCCGTATGGAAAAAGCGGGAGAGCTTCTGAAAAACACCAATATGAAGGTGGCTCAGATCAGTGAAAAAGTAGGCTTTTCCAACGTATCCTATTTCTGCAGAAGCTTCCGTGAATTTTATGGAAGAAGTCCGGAATCCTATCGGAAAGGAACAGGAGAGAATGAGGAATCTGTATCAGAAGATTAAAAATATGAAATACCGCAACAAGCTCCGGGCACTTCTGGTAATTGCCAGTCTGGTTCCGGTGATCCTGATCGCCATCTACAGTCACATACGTATGAGCAGTTTTGTGAAACAGAGGGAAATGGAGGATATGTCTTCTCTTCTGGAACAGACCCGGGAAAATATTGACAGCCAGATTGCAGTTTATACCAGCCTTATGAATTATCTTACATATTCTCCTGATATCGAAGAGATCATCCGGGAGAAAAACATGGATAATTATTCTGCTTATGAAAAATATATGAAGGTGGCAGATCCGCTTCTGACGGTACCGAAATCCTATCATGATGCGATCCGGCAGATTCAGCTTTTTGCAGACAGCATTAAGGTGGAGCATGAATATACCCTGGTTCCTCTTGAAAAAATACAGGAAAAATGGTGGAATGAGGAGCTTAAGGATGAGGTAAGAATTCAATGGATGGTAAACCGGGACAAAAAAGAGGTGGCAGCCATCCGTAATATTTACAACAACAGAGAGCTGGCGGCGGTGCTTTGTCTGACACTGGATTATGATAAGATTTTTCAGCCTTTTTCCGGAATTGCAGAAGACGGAACGCGTGCTGTGGCTGCAGACGAGAGCGGACGTATCTTATATGGAGACAGGTTTCTGGGAGATGATTATTTTTATGCAAAAAGTTCCAGCGGCGAGAACGGATGGGATTATTATCTGTTTCGTTCCAAGGAGGCGATTTCCGGGGAGGTCAGGCAGCTTTTTCTGGAGGAGATCCCTCTGATCCTTCTGTGTGCAGTGATCGTTTTTGCTCTGGGAACATTTTTTTCCAGGATATTTACCAGAAAAATTGAAGAGCTTACCAGAAATATGGATCAGGTAAATCATGGAAGCCGTGAAGTCACGGTATCCAGTGACAGTGAGGATGAAGTAGGAATACTTGTGCGCAGTTTCCGGCGTATGATGGACGAGATCAACCGCCTGATTGACGAGGTTTATGTAAATAAGATTGCCCTTAAAGAATTTGAGCTGAAGGCGCTTCAGGCACAGATCAATCCGCATTTTCTTTATAATACCCTTTCGGCTATTAACTGGATGGCAATCCGCAGCAACCAGAAGGAGATCAGCAAGGTTACGCTGGCACTGTCCACCTTTTATCGGACTGCATTAAGCAAGGGAGAAGATATGGTCACAGTGGAAAACTGTATCCGAAATGTAGAGGCATATCTGGAAATCCAGCTGGTAATGCACGACCATGACTTTACTGTACAATGGGAGACGGATCCTTCTATAAAAAATGAAATGGTACCGAAGCTTCTTCTTCAGCCGGTGGTGGAGAATGCCCTGGAGCATGGGCTGGATGTAAAGGAAGAAGGCGAAAAGATCATGAAGCTTTCGATCGTGGATGAGGGGGAGGAATTTCTGATGGCAGTAACGGACAATGGTCCGGGAATGGATCCGGAAAAAGCACAGACCCTCGTGACCTATCAGGCAAAGGGTTATGGCCTGAAAAATGTCAATGACCGGATCCGCCTCCTGTATGGGGAAGAGTATGGAGTCCGCATCATCAGCCATCCGGGCGAGGGAACGAGAGTGGAGATCCGGCTTCCAAAGAAAACAGCGGCAGAAAGGGAGCACAGGAGATAAAATGAGAAAAAATTTTTACAGGACTGCGGCAGTTTTGACAGCAGTTTGTTTTCTTTCGGGCTGTTCACAAAAAAGACAGCTGCAGGATTCCGGACAGCAGGTCTCTGAAGAGACCCGAAAAGCATGGGAAAAGGCAGAAACAACACCTTATGGGGCATATCCGGAGCTTGTTACCTATACGCTGGGACAGATGAGCGGTGCAAATAACTCCAATCTTCCGGAAGGCGATACTTATGAGGATAATGCCTACACAAGATATCTTCGGAAGCATCTGAATATCCAGAACGATAATATTTATATGGAAAGTGAAGACAGGTACAGTGAGTTTGTCAATATCATTGCAAAAGACCAGACACTTCCCGATGTACTGGTAGTATCGGACAGAGAAACTTTAAAGGAGCTGGTAGACAACGATCTGATCGAAGATCTGACAGAGGCATATGAAAAATGCACGTCTCCCAGAATCAAAGAAATGTATGACAGTTATGGGGGAGAACTTCTGGAGGCAGGCGAATTTGACGGAAAACTGATGGCAGTGCCGGAAACGGTGATCGATCATGGCCCGAATCTTCTGTGGCTTCGGAAGGACTGGATCGATCAGCTGGGGCTGAAAGAACCAGAGACACTGGAGGAAGCCTTTGAGGTGATAGAAGCCTTTACAGAGAACCGACTGGGAACAGAAGAAGGAGAGGATCCGGTAGGGCTGGCCTGTGACACAGGACTTGTAGGGACGACAAGCTCCAGCTATTCCATGGATGTGATCTTTGACAGCTTTCATGCAAGCCCTCAAAGGTGGATCAAGAAGGAAGGGGAGATTGTCTATGGTTCCCTGACAGAAGAAACCAGAAATGCTCTTTCTTTTTTGCATGATCTGTACGAAAGAGGGATTCTTGACCGGAATTTTGCTCTCCGTGCACCAAACAATATCCGGGATCTGGTGGTGGAAGGGAAGTGTGGAGCCTTTTTCGGGCTCTGGTGGACTCCAAATAATCCTCTGATGGACGCCATGGAAAAAGATAAAACCGCAGACTGGGAGCCTTATTACCTTCAGGAACCATCCGGACAGGAGGCATATGCTTCTTTAAGAAATAATAAATACGTGGTAGTTCGTAAGGGATTTGAGCATCCGGAGATCGTTATGAAGATCATCAGTGTACTTTTTGATCATACAAGATATGAAGCAGAAGATGCAGACGAGGTAAACGAGTATTTTGCCCTGAATGTAGATCCAACAGCGAGACCACTTGTGATCAATGTGGACTATAATGAAGCAACCTATCAGGTTACAGAAAAAATCCGGGCGGCGCTTGACGGCACCTGCCCGGAGGAAGAGCTGACTGCTATAGAAAGTTCCTATTATCAGGCCTGCAGAAATTATCTGGATTCCAGGGAATATACGGCAGAAGACTGGGCCGCTTATAAATCCAGAATTTCAGCAGTGGGGCTTCTGGTAGACGGAAACTACACACCGGCGATACATCCCTATCTGGATGATACAGATGGCGTAGTCCCGCAGTCCCTGAAGCAATTTGAAAAAGATTCTTTTATAAAAATCATCATGGGGGAGGTGCCTGTCAGCTATTTTGATACTTTTGTAGAACAGTGGTATCAGCTGGGCGGCAAAGAACTGACTGAGCAGATCCGCGCCTCCAATCCGGGAGAGTAATCACTCTCCCAGATGCCAGATGTCGCGATTGTATTCTTCAATGGTACGGTCAGAAGAGAAGAAGCCGGCTTTGGCTATGTTGATAAGTGTTCTTCTTGTCCAGTCGGAAGGATTGCATGCATAATCTGCCATAGCCTGCTGTTTTCTCACAACGTAGGCATTAAAATCCGGGAGAGTCTGGAACCAGTCTTTCCAGATCAGTTCGTTTCTCAGTCTTTCCAGATGATCCTTCTGGCCGTATTTCATCATTTCTTCTCCGGTAAGGAAGTCGATGGCGCGTTTCAGGTTCGGATCGCTTTCGTACCAGTCTTTTGCACAGTAATCTCCGCTTTCATAGCGATGGATGACCTGATTGCTGCTCTGACCGAAGATGTAGATATTTTCTGCTCCTACAGCCTGAGAAATCTCTACATTGGCTCCGTCCATTGTTCCAAGTGTGAGAGCGCCGTTAAGCATAAACTTCATATTTCCGGTTCCGGAAGCTTCTTTGGAAGCGAGGCTGATCTGTTCGGAAAGATCACAGGCAGGAATCATTTTTTCAGCAGCAGTAACATTGTAGTTTTCCACAAAAACAAGCTGCATCCATGGAGCGACATCAGGGTCGTTGGCAATAACTTCGGATAAGGTTAAAAGGCTGTGGATGATATCCTTGGCGATCACATAGGCAGGAGCAGCCTTGGCACCGAAAATGCTTACCAGAGCAGTGGACGGCTTATGTCCGGCTTTGATCTCCAGGTACTGATGGATCAGGAAAAGCAGGTTCAGCTGCTGGCGCTTATACTCATGGAGCCTCTTGGACTGAATGGAGAACATGGCATTTGTCTGAAGGGAAACACCCTGTTTGTTTTTCAGCCACTGTGCCAGAGCCTCTTTGTTCTGATGCTTGATTTCTCCAAGATGTTTCAGAACATCCTCATCCTCTGCAAATGCAAGGAGCTTTTCCAGCTCTGCGGCATCTTTGTAGAAGCCGGGACCGATCAGTTTTTCAATTTCTTTTGTAAGTGACGGGTTACATTTCATCAGCCAGCGGCGGAAGGTAATACCATTTGTTTTATTATTGAATTTTTCCGGATAAAGGTTATAAAAGTTTTTCAGTTCACTTTCCTTGAGGATCTCCGTATGAAGAGCGGCTACTCCGTTAGTGGAATGAGAAAAATGAATATCCATATGAGCCATATGCACTCGATTCTGATCGTCGATAATGGCTGTGGAGGAATCCTCGGTTCTTGTTTTTGCAAGAGCATCCAGTTTGCGGATCACAGGAACAAGCTGTGGAACGACTTTTTCCAGAAAATCCACCGGCCATTTTTCCAGTGCTTCTGCAAGGATGGTGTGATTGGTGTAAGCGCAGGTATCTGTCACAATCTGAACGGCTTCCTCAAAGGCAATGCCCTTTTCTTCCAGAAGGCGGATCAGCTCCGGAATTACCATACTTGGATGTGTGTCGTTGATCTGAATGGCGGCATAGTCAGCCAGATCATGATAATTGCAGCCTCTTTCTTCACACTCTTTCAGAATCAGCTGAGCGCCTGCGGATACCATAAAATATTGCTGATAGATACGGAGCAGACGTCCGTTGTCATCTGAATCATCCGGGTAAAGGAAGAGAGTCAGATTTCTGGCGATATCGGTTTTGTCAAAAGAGATTCCGTCTCCAATAATGTCGGTATCTACAGTATCCAGATCAAAGAGGTTCAGTGTGTTGGTACGTCCCTCATAGCCGGTTACCGGAAGGGTATAAAGTCTTGCGGAATAGGTGGTTCCTGCAAGGGATACCGGAAATACCGTATCGGTTGCCTGTGCGGCACTGTGAGGCTCCAGCCAGAAGTCCGGGGTTTCATTCTGCACTCCGTTTTTGAAATCCTGATGAAACAGTCCGCAGTGGTAACGAAGACCTACGCCGTCACCAGGAAGATTCAGGGTTGCAAGACTGTCCAGGAAACAGGCTGCCAGACGTCCGAGTCCGCCGTTGCCAAGACTTGGTTCCGGCTCAATCTCTTCAAGCTCACCCAGAGAATGTCCGGATTCTGCAAGAACAGAACGCACTTCATCATAAAGTCCGAGATTGATCAGGTTATTGGACAGAAGTTTTCCAATCAGAAATTCAGCAGAAATGTAGTAAAGCTTCCTGCCTGTAACAGCAGCTGTACGCTTTTCGCTCTGGCTGCGGATCAGTTCCAGAAGTGAGTGATAAAGTTCGGTATTGGCTGCAGTGCTTAACTCTTTTCCGCAAAGCTTTGTAAGTTCATCTTTGACAAATGTGTTCATATTATGTGCTCCTTTCATTTTTCAGGATTGTGTTCTTTCGTTGTCGTTACTATATTTTTTACTACACAAATTCATTGGAATCTAGTAAAATAACAGCAAAGAATAATACAATCCTATCATATTGGAGGAAAAATTATGGTAGAAAAGCAGTACCAGGAAACGAAAAAACATGGAAGCCGACTGTTTCCATTTAACATATATCCCTGTACCATTCCGCTGGATTTTCCGGCAGTGCTGGTACACTGGCATCGGGAAATGGAATTGATCTATGTAAAAAAAGGAAAAGGACGGATCCAGATGGGGATGACAGAATACGAAGGCAGGGAAGGAGATATTTTTGTGATCCCTCCGGGAAATCTTCATGCGATCCACAGGGTAAAGGGCGCTTCCATGGAATACGAAAATATTATTTTTGAGGTGGATTTTCTGGGAGGGGGAGCTGCCGATGTATGTGCCGGAGAATATCTGGTCCCTCTTGTTTCCGGTCAGCTTCTTTCACCGGTCCGTATCAGCTGTGAGGAAAAAGATTACGAAAAACTGAAAGCCTGCCTGGAACAGATGGAAGAACTATGCGGAGAAAAAACAATAGGTTTTGAACTGGGAGTTAAGGCGGCTGTCCTGCAGTTCCTGTTTCTTCTTGTCAGAAAATATCCTCATATTCATCACAGTACTTCTCCGGATATGGAAAAACTGAAAATGCTTCTACAGCAAATAGAGGTAAGATCCGGTGAAAATCTGTCCGTAGGACAGATGGCTGAATTTTGTGGATGGAGCAGCAGTCATTTTATGCGGTGGTTTAAAAATATGACAGGCAGCAGCTTTACTTCTTATGTTAATGACCGAAGACTGGCGGCAGCGGCAGAAAATCTGCGTCGTACAGATCATAAGATCGTGACCATTGCCGAGGATTCCGGCTTCAGCAATCTTTCTAATTTTAATCGACAGTTTAAGGCGAGGTATGGAATGACTCCGGGAGAATACCGGGATAAATGAAGAGATCAACATCTATTTAGAAAAAAATCTAAATAGATGTTGATTTTTTGTGCTGTAAAGAGTAGAATCTAATTAGAAATATTTCTAATTAGATTTTGACGAAAGGAGTGATCTCATGTCTTTTGCAGATACATTTAAGGCACTATCAGATCCGGCAAGAAGAGAAATTCTGCAGCTTCTGAAGGATGGGAAAATGTCTGCAGGAGAAATAGGAAGTCATTTCGATATGACAGGAGCGACCATATCTTACCATTTGAAGATTCTTAAAAATGCAGATCTTGTATGGGAGACAAAGGTGAAAAATTATGTCTACTATGAGCTGAATACTTCAGTGGTGGAAGAAATTCTGCTGTGGCTGACTGAGCTTACAGGAGGCAGGGAGTAGAAAACCATTTTTGTTCAGCTTATCCTGAGACAGAGGAGGAAATTATTATGTTAAAAAAATATAAATGGACACTGCTGACAGCAGGGCTCATGACACTTTTGCCAACGGTCGTAGGTTTGCTTTTGTGGAATAAACTTCCGGATATGATACCTACACATTTTGGGTCAGATAATGAGATAAATGGATGGAGCAGCAAGCCAATGGCTGTATTTGGTATGCCGTTATTTATGCTTGCTATGGAGTTTGTCTGTGTTTTTTTAACTAATGCAGATCCTAAACGAAAAAATATTAACGACAAGCTGATGAGGACGGTACTCTGGATCATCCCCATTATTTCGCTGGTAGCCTGCCTGAGCTGTTATGCGGTAGCTCTCGGACTTATAATTGATATTGGAATGGTAATGAATATAATCCTGGGGATTGTATTTATCATTATGGGAAATTATATGCATAAGATCAAACAGAACTATACGGTGGGGATCAAACTTCCGTGGACATTAAACAGTGAAGAAAACTGGAATCGTACCCACAGACTTGGAGCATGGCTGTTTATGCTGGGAGGGATTATTTTTATAGTAAATGCATTTTTTAAGTCAGAGTGGGTTCTGATAGCTTTTCTGATAGCTGTGGGAGTAATTCCTATGGGATATTCTTATATTCTTTATAAAAAAGGAATCTGATTTTTTGCAAAACCCCTGAAAGGAATCCGGGAAGAAGGAGCCTTTCGGGGGTTTTTATACGGCTTTAGCCTGTTCAAAACATCTACGCATCGTGTAGGTGTTTTGA
>USDN01000055.1 GCA_900553515.1 uncultured Blautia sp.
TTTTCTCAACCTTCTTTCTCGGAATTCCTTATATTTGAATTATACAAGAAGCTCCTTTAAATTCTTTTATTTGATCACCAAATCAGGATTCTCTGAAAAATGTTTCAGGATCACGATCGGGTCAGTAAGAGACGGGTTGGTGATTACCACACCCTCTTTTGCTGCTTTTTCAGTAACAAAATATTCATCATGTGTCAGCTGACCATAGTGGATCAGTGCCGGTGATTCGATCTGCCATTTTCCAAAACTTCCATGTCCTTCCAGACAGATCAGGCCATATGGTGCATTGTCTTTAATGGTCACGCTGCGTCCCGGAAAAATCGTAAGACGCTTTGCTGAAACAGTTTCACATTTATAACAGATCCATTCCTCAATATAACCGTCTGCCATCATATCTTCCAACGGTCTTACCGGAATTGGCTTCATAAAGCGATTTTTATGGAAATCAGGATCTACATTTCGCTCCCAGTCGATCACATCTAAAAGATATTCATAATTTCCAAGTTCTTCTTCCGGAGTATTTTTCCAGAGAAGATCTTCCCCTACGATCTGTCCGTTCATTAAAACTGACTGATACATTGCATAGACATCGGAAGCAAACTGAGGTTCATATGTACAGAGACTTCCTGGTGCATGCATCACTCCTGGCGGGACATCCCATCCAGTGTCAAGATCCAGCTTATATGCCATTGCCAGAGAAAGAATCTGATTATCACCTTTGGTGAATTTTTTCAGTGCTTCTAATACCTCTTCCTTTGTCGTTTCCGGATTAAACCCAAAAAATGTAAATGGAAATTCTCCGCCATGATTATTCATCTGAGATGGGAAGAAATACATTTCCGGTTTTCCAGATGCTCCTACCCGGGCTGCATGTTCTGTCCTGTGATGAATATGATGAGGAAGAGGACCTGCATTATCAAAAAATTTAGAAAACATTGCCCAGCGATGATATTTATTCCAGAGAGATTCTCCAATCACCTCTGATCCAAGAAGTTCAACCACATCTCTCAGCAGAACCTTTTCTTTTCCTTCTTCATCTACAACTACGTAACTCAGTCCTTCGTCTTCTGGTGTTCCCGGTCCGTTCTCGGCCCATGTTGTTGAGGAAAACCATCTTTCATCAATTCCGCCCCTCTGTCCAAGGATAAAATAGTCATCGGGATGAAGCTTAATACGTTTGCCCGGTCTGCAGAAAGAACGCGGAACCCATGTGGGTGCCAGCCTCAGGATCCCATCCCCCTGTTCCATCGCCTGTTCCGAAAGCCTCTTTTTCTCTTCCATCTGTCTCCCTCTCTTTCCTCGTTTTTGGTAAAACGTTTTTCTGTTCTTTAAAAAAATAAATCCATATTTTTTTGTGCATTTATACTATATGGATTTTAAATTTTAAAATTTTGTTGTTCAAGGTGATTACATCATAATCCAGAAAAACGTTTTTGTCAATTATATTTTCTTAAAAAATCGTTTTTTGTGCATATTCAAACGTTTTTCTATTTTATTTTTGTGTGATATGCACAATATCATGTATTGTTCACTGTTAATACTTTTGAAAAAACGTTTTTTAATTCTAATTATTTATATAATTCGTATATTTATTCAGAATTTTTTATTCAAAAAAAGAAGGGCTGCTGCCCTTCTTTTACCAGTCTACCAAATTCCAGTCTTCTGATGCGCTGCTCACTGTAGACTGACGTACTACAAGCTTTGCATCCATTTTTATGCCTATTGGTTTTATACTTTCTTCATCAGGATTTTCAATTCTCTGAAACAGCATTCTGGCTGATTCTATTCCTGCATGACGCTTTCTTACATGGATAGACGATAAAGCAGGTTCCACTACACTGGCAATAAACACATCATCATATCCGATAACTTTCACATCTTCCGGAACACGTTTTCCATTTTCTTTCAGAAACTTCAGTACGCCAATGGCCATCTGATCATTACCGCAAAAAATACCGTCTAAATCCGGTACCTGCATCATAAGCTGTTTCATGGCTGTATATCCGCTCTGATGGCTGTAATCTCCATGAACCACCATCTTCTCTTCATCAAGAAACAGATGATTTTCTTCCATACAGCTTTTATATCCTATAACACGTTCCCTGACAATCTCCATTTCCATTGGGCCTGAAATATGACAGATTTTTTTGCAGCCGCAGTCTATAAGATGACTTACTGCTGTCTTTGCATTTGTATAACCGTCAAAATATACTGAATCAATGCCCACATCAGTAAAATCCCTCTCTATACTTACCAATGGAATTTTCTTGTATTTATTTGCCAGCTTTTTAATCTGACAGATATATTTTTCTTTATTTTCAATGGATACTGTTGATGCAAAAATAATGCCATCTACTCTGTTTGCAATCAAGCGACTGAACAGTTCCTTTTCTCTTTTGATCGCATGGCGGTCTCCATATGTTCCCTGTGCGTCACAGACCACAATCTGGTATCCCTTTTCCACGGCAACTGAATTGATGCCCCTCACAACATAGGGATAAAAAACACCGCACATATCCTCCGTGATCACACCAATTGTCCCTGTTTTATTGTTTTTCATACTTCGGGCAATGGGATTCGCTTCATAAGACAGCTCTCTTACTGCCTGTTCTACCCTTTTTACCAGTTCCGGACTAACATATTTTGACTTGTTTAATACATTTGAAACCGTAGAAATCGAAACCCCTGCTCTTTTTGCCACATCTTTAATACCACTCATGGTTTCACCTTTTTTCCATATCTGCTGTATCTGCAGCAGCTCCTTCTTTCGCATATTTTATAAAATTCCCTATTGTATGGGAATGTTAACTTTTTATTTTGATTATACGAAATTCCTTAATGTGGTACAAGAGCAAATCTTTAGAAAAACGATACACAATTCAAAAATTTTCCAGATTTCCTTTTTAAGGCAGTTTTACCCCATATTCCTTCTCCATTGCTGCACGCATTACATCAACAGGAGCCTTTTTTCCTGTCCATAATTCATAAGCAATGGCACCCTGATTAATAAGCATCTGAAGTCCATTAAAAGTCTTAAGTCCTCTGTCTTTTGCCTCCATAAGGAATCCTGTCCAGGCCTTATTCGGAATCACATCGCAAACTGTCATTCCTTCTTTCAGATCCTCATAAACGATTGCAGGTTTTTTGTCATCTACAAATCCAACTGGTGTCGCATTCACAAGAATATCTGTATCTTCCGGAATATGAACGTCTCCCTTCCAGTGTACAAAAACTCCCTCCGCACTGGTTTTCTCATTAATAATATCCACAAGAGACCGTCCATGTTCCTCATTGCCATTAATAATTGTTATCTTCCGTATTCCCGCAGCCGCCAATTCCACTGCTATGGCTCTTGCCGCACCTCCCGCTCCCAGGATCACTGCTTTTTTTCCTTCTATCGGAACCTTCCCGTCCTGTATACTTTTTAAAAATCCTTTTCCGTCTGTATTCTCCCCGGCAAGCCTGCCATTTTTCCAATATACCGTATTGACAGCTCCCATAGTACGGGCACTCTCTGATATTTCATCCAGATACTTTAAAACTTCACCTTTATGAGGCATCGTAATATTGATACCTGTAAAATTCATAGCACGCATTCCCTGCATTGCCGCCTCAAGCTGTCCTTTTTTTACCTGGATAGTCAAATACTCCATAGGAATTCCTGCTGCATCAAAAGCAGCCTGCTCCATGACCACTGTAGGGTTATCATCTACAGGATCTCCAAATACACCCGTCCATTGTTTCTGATAAGATTTCCCCATTTTGTAATACCTCCTGCTTTTATTCTTCTTATAGTTTTTACTTTATAAACTCCACCACCGCATAAGGTTCCCCCTGTGTATCATTAAGACTGACCACAACCTTATCCGTATCCGCAGATATTTCCGGACATATCACATCCGAAAGTCTTGCCTGCTGTTTATATTCTGCCCGCATCTGGCGGAGAGGGAAATCTGCCGGAAGATAATCCATTGCCATCTGAATATACTGACAGTTGTTCACATGATGATTGGTATCCAAATGGTGCTTCTGAACTGTAAACTGCTCTTCCGGCAAAAATCCGGCCGGCACCACGATCTTCCTGGAAGCATACTCCATATCCAGCTTTTCTTCCAGCTCATAGCCTTCTGTATCCTCCGGCTTAAGTTTACAGGGAAGTCCATTTTTCCCATCAATAAAAGTCCAGAAAGTATTGGCATATGCCAGTCTTTCTCCTTCTTTTGTGTCCATGACAAAATTACGCTGTCCCATAAATCCCCGAAAACTGTAAGGCCATGTAGATGTAATGATTTCTTCTCCCAGAGCCGGATACCGGTTTACGATTACCTGCCAGGCAGAAAGAACCCAGAACTTGTTTTTCTCTTTCAGTATTTTCATCCCATTTCCTGCCGCCTCTGATTGAAACGTACTGCAGTCCTGAAAGTAATTCAGAATCCCCGGCAAAGTAAGCAGTCCGTTTTCTCCTGTTTCACTGTAGCGGACTCTTCCGCTGAAACTATATGACATGTCTATTCCTCTTTTCTGCTGATATCTTTCTTTATTATAACTTTTCATTTTTTATGCCGCAAGAAAAAAATCCCCTGGCAGGTATCTGAATGAATACCTGTCAGGGGAAGTGTGAGGGCAGTTTTATATATTTCCGCTGCTTTTCTGTCTGTATTTTTATTTATCTCCAGCCATTAAAAGCTCTTTGCCTGAAATTCCAGGTTCTGTCATATTCACAGGATCCAGTATCTGATCCATCTGTTCTTCATTAAGGATTCCCTCCTGAAGGATAAGATTTCGAACAGATTCACCTGTTTTGATGGCTTTTTTCGCAATATCTGCTGCCTTCTGATATCCCACATGAGGACAAATGGCTGTAATAATGCCTACACTGTTCTCCACAAGGTAACGGCAACGAGTCTCATTTGCAGTGATTCCTGTTACACAGTTGTCAACAAAGGTCTGCACCGCATAGGCCAGCGTATCAATAGACTGAAACATGCAGTAGAATACAATCGGTTCAAAGGCATTCAGCTCCAGCTGACCGGCTTCTGCCGCCATAGTGATCGTCACATCATTTCCAATGATATTAAAAGCCACCTGATTTACAACTTCCGGAATAACCGGATTTACTTTTCCCGGCATAATAGAAGAGCCGTTCTGTTTTGCCGGAAGATTGATTTCTCCAAATCCGGCTCTTGGACCAGAGGACATAAGCCGCAGATCATTGGCAATCTTGGAAAGGGTCACTGCACAGGCTTTCACCGCACCGGAAACAGATACGAAAGAATCCAGATTCTGTGTGGCGTCAATCAGATCATAAGCCTGTACAAATTCCATATCAGAAACTTCTACAAGATTGGGTACGATCCGACGAAGGTACGTCTCGTCCGCATTGATTCCTGTTCCAACAGCAGTTCCTCCCATATTCAGGGTGCACATCTCTTCCATTGCCCGGTCCATTCTGTGGATATCACGCATAATAGCAACGGAATACGCATTAAATTCCTGTCCAAGACGGATCGGAACTGCATCCTGCATCTGTGTACGTCCCATTTTGATCACATGGTCAAATTCCTTTGCCTTCGCACAAAGAGCTTTGTGTAAACGAAGAAGCTCTTTTTTCAGATTTTTAAGAAGACGAAGAGACGTCATCTTTCCAGCTGTAGGAATGACATCATTGGTAGACTGTCCACAGTTTACATCATCATTGGGATTGATAATGGAATAATCTCCTTTTTCTCCGCCCAAAATCTCGATAGCCCGGTTGGCAATTACTTCATTTGCATTCATATTCAGAGAAGTTCCCGCTCCTCCCTGAATGGGATCTACAATAAAATCTCCATGAAGCTTCCCTTCCAGGATCTCATCACATGCCTGGACAATGGCCTTTGCTTTCTTTTTGTCAAGAATACCTACTTCACAGTTTGTGATCGCTGCTGCCTTTTTAATATAAGCAAGGCTGTTGATGATCTCCGGATGCATATTCAGCCCTGTAATATGAAAATTTTCCGCCGCACGAAGTGACTGCACTCCATAATAAACGTTCTGAGGAACATCTTTTGTTCCGATAGAATCCTGTTCCACACGAAAATCCTGTTTCTTCTGCACTTCTCCCATTTTTCTTCTCCCTTTTCTTTCTCCTGATACAACGAAAACCAAGTTTCTGCTATATTGATGTAACAAGTCAATATGGCGGTTATTTAGTATTCGTTGTATTCGTTCATATGATACTTTCTGCCCCAATATACTGTACCAAAGGTTACTTCCTCTTAAGTACAGTAACCCTTACAATGCCGGACTTTTTCCGCATCTATTCATTGTCCTCATTATAGTAATATGGTAAAATATAATCAAATACATATATTTTTATAATTAATATAGTTTTTAAGTTATAATATAAAAGGAGAAACCCCATGTTTCAGGGAATGGAATATGTTTATGAAGTATACAAAGAAAAAAGCTTTTCCAGGGCTGCCGCAAAGCTTTTTATCTCTCAGCCCTCTCTCAGCGCCAATGTCAGACGAGTGGAAAACCGGATCGGATACCCTGTTTTTGACCGAAGCACCAAACCGTTAAGTCTTACAGAATGTGGAAAACAGTATATTCAATGTGTAGAACGCATTATGAATATCGAAAAAGACTTTTCTGATTTTATCAATGACTGGGGCGGTCTGAAAACAGGAAGCCTTGTTCTTGGAGGAAGTAATCTTTTTTCCTCCTGGTTTCTTCCTCCTATGATCGCAGAATTTGCTGCACGTTATCCACACATTCAGATCCGTCTGGTAGAAGAATCCACCGTCAAGCTGACAAAAATGCTTCAAAGAGGAATCATTGATCTGGTACTGGACAATACAAATCTGGATCCTGAGATCTTTGACAGCAGCCTTTATCAGGAAGAACATCTGATCCTTGCAGTGCCCAGATCTTTTTCTATTAACAAAAAATTAAAAGATTTCCAACTTTCTGTATGTGATATCAAAACTGGAAAATTCCTGGATACTGACTTTCCCTCTGTTCCGTTTTCCCGATTCCGCAAGGAACCATTTATCATGCTGAAACCAGAAAATGACACTGGAAAAAGGGCCCGGGATATCTGCCGGGAAAATCATTTTGAACCTGTAGTAGTATTTGAAATGGATCAGCAGATGACCTCCTATAATGTTACCTGCTCCGGAATGGGGATTTCTTTTATCGGAGATATCATGGTCTCCAAGGTCAGCCCTGATCCAAATGTTGTCTACTATAAGCTTCCTTTAAATGATAATTGCCGTAATATCTGTTTTTACTGGAAAAAAGGCCGATACTTAAGCCGCGCTATGGAAGAATTCCTGAGGATGAGTAAATAGAGAAGCAAAGCGGAACATTTTTATTCACAGGGAAGTTAGTACAGAACGTATTACTTTCCTAATAAACAAAAAAAGAGCACTTCTTCCGAAGTGCTCTAAGCAGGGCTACAAGGATTCGAACCTTGAAATGACGGAGTCAGAGTCCGTTGCCTTACCGTTTGGCGATAGCCCTTTATGTCTTTCGCTTTTCGCTTGCGACAAGTGGTATTATATAATAGTCTTCAGGAAAATGCAAGCCCTTTTTTAAATTTTTTTTATTTTTTTTGCATTTTTTATTTTTTCTTCAAATCAGCCAATATCAGAACATTTTTCTTATATGTTTCAAAGGCAGTTATCTGCATATAACAATACCAATCTTGCCCCGGTGACCTGTCTAATGCTCCCAACGATGCAGTAATCACAATCGCTGCCTGTACAGTTGCATTCCTGCTGCAGACTGCCGTGTACAGGAACCAATAAATACGAATTTTATAAAGATTTATTGAAACAAATTCTTTTTTATAATATAATTCTTCATATAATATAGCAATAAGCAAAAATATATCTAACACAACAAATAATAAATTCCTGCTGCATTGATGCAGAATACAAGTGAATGTGGCAGCTGATTTATATTCGTTGCACCAGTATTTATAAATAAAGGAGACAATACATGAGAGCAAATAATCTTACTCTGCTCACTGATCTCTATGAACTGACCATGATGCAGGGTTATTTTAAAAACCCCACAAATCAGACTGTTATTTTTGACATGTTTTACCGTACCAACCCATGCGGAGGAAGCTTTGCCATTGCGGCAGGTCTGGAACAGATGATCGAATACATCGAAAATCTCTGCTTTACGGAAGAAGATGTGGAGTATCTGAGAAGCCTGAATATATTCCAGGAGGACTTTCTGGAATATCTCAGCACATTCCACTTTACCGGCGATATCTATGCCATTCCGGAAGGAACGGTTGTTTTTCCCCGGGAACCTATCGTCAAGGTGATCGCTCCTATCATGGAAGCCCAGCTTGTGGAAACCGCGATCCTGAACATCATCAATCATCAGAGTCTCATTGCCACCAAAGCCGCCAGAGTCTGCTACGCAGCCCGTGGAGACGGTGTAATGGAATTCGGTCTTCGCCGTGCCCAGGGACCGGACGCCGGCATTTACGGCGCCCGCGCGGCAGTTATCGCAGGTTGTGTTGGAACCTCCAATGTACTTACCGGTCAGATGTTCCATGTTCCGGTACTTGGTACCCATGCCCACAGCTGGATCATGAGTTTCCCGGATGAGTATACTGCCTTTAAAACCTATGCCAAAATGTATCCGGATTCCTGTACGCTTCTTGTGGATACCTATGACGTACTGAAATCCGGTGTTCCAAATGCCATCCGCGTATTTGAAGAAATGCGTGAAGAGGGTATCAAACTGACAAGATACGGCATCCGTATCGACAGCGGTGACCTGGCTTATCTGTCCAAAGAAGCCTACAAAATGCTGGCTGCTGCCGGTTTTGATGATGCCACCATCGCAGCATCCAGCGATCTGGACGAATATCTGATCGACAGCCTGAAAACCCAGGATGCCAGGATCAATTCCTGGGGTGTGGGAACCAATCTGATCACCAGCAAAGACAATCCTGCCTTTGGCGGTGTATATAAACTGGCTGCAGTTAAGGATACGGACAGCAATAACTTTATTCCTAAGATCAAGCTTTCTGAAAACACCGAGAAAGTCACCAATCCGGGAAATAAAACCGTTTACCGTATCTACAGCAAAACCACCGGAAAGATCAAAGCAGATCTGATCTGCCTGGCTGACGAAGTTTTTGATCCGGAAGAAACCATGATCATCTTTGACCCGGTAGACACCTGGAAAAAGACCAAAGTTCTGGGCGGCACCTATGAAATACGCGAACTCCTGATCCCTGTGATCCGGGAAGGAAAACGTGTTTACACTTCTCCTGATGTCATGGATATCCGAGATTACTGCCAGAAAGAACAGAATACTCTCTGGGATGAGTCCCGACGTCTCATCAATCCTCAGAAGGTTTATGTGGATCTTTCTCAGAAGCTTTATGACCTGAAGAAAAATCTGCTGGAAGAAATGAGCGAAAAGGCTCTTGATTAAAAGTCATATCCCCCTGACGCCTTTCATATCATAAAAGGTGAGGGGGGATTTTTATGGACAAAGACTACACGCTTCTTATTAATAAAAAACACCCGCTTCCTGCGGATTTTATACCGGAACACCTGGTAGATATAGGTTTACCCTTTGATGCCATGCCAGGGGATCAAAAACGTCTTCTGGAAGAAAAAACAGCCCATGCAGCATTGGAACTGGTGGCAAGAAGCCGAATGGAAGGACTGAGCCTTTACTGTATCTCTGGATACCGCTCTTACATCCGGCAGAAAGAACTCTATACAGGAAATAATTATATTGCATCTCCAGGTACCAGTGAACATCAAAGCGGACTTGCTCTTGATCTTTCCTGTCCTGCCGTGCATATGGAACTGACGGAAGCCTTTGCTGAAACAAAAGAGGGGATCTGGCTAAAAAAACATGCGCCTCTCTATGGCTTTATCATCCGTTATCCGGAAAACAGAGAACACATCACCGGATATCCGTGGGAACCCTGGCACATCCGGTATGTGACCAAACCACTTGCATCTTATCTTACCCTTACCGGACTGACACTGGAAGAATATCATATGCTGGAAAATTCTGTAGACTTTCCCAGTTTAAAGTGATATACTATGAACACTTAAAGAAAGCTTTATTTTACTTACGGAGGAAATATATTATGACAATGAAGATCAATCACCAGCTTCCTTTACCGGATACTTTGAAGTCCCAGTACCCTTTAAGTAATGAGCTAAAAGAGATCAAAGCCCGGAGAGATGAAGAGATCCGCCGGATCTTTACCGGAAAGTCTGATAAATTTGTTGTTCTTGTTGGTCCCTGCTCTGCAGACAATGAGGAAACTGTCTGTGAATATGCTAATCGTCTGAAAAAGGTAAACGATCAGGTTTCCGATAAGCTTATGATCATCCCAAGGGTTTACACAAATAAACCGCGTACCACTGGCGACGGCTACAAAGGCATGCTCCACCAGCCGGAACCGGACAAAGCCCCTGACCTTCTTGCAGGAATCATTGCTATCCGAAAAATGCATATCCGTGTTTTAGAAGAAACAGGACTTTCTACTGCTGACGAAATGCTGTATCCGGAAAATCGCAGTTATCTGGACGACGTTCTTTCCTATGAGGCCATTGGCGCCCGCTCCGTAGAAAACCAGCAGCACCGCCTGACAGCCAGCGGAATGGATATTCCTGTGGGAATGAAAAATCCTACCAGCGGCGACCTTTCTGTAATGCTGAATTCCGTTACTGCTGCCCAGCATTCCCATCATTTCATCTACCGGGGCTTTGATGTGGAAACCAGCGGAAATGAACTTGCGCACACCATTCTCCGGGGAGGTGTAAACAAATTCGGTCAGACCCAGCCCAACTATCACTACGAAGAGCTTGTACGTCTTGCAGAATTATATAATCAGTGGAACCTCAAAAATCCTGCTGTCATCGTTGATGTAAACCATTCCAATTCCGGCAAACAGTATAAAGAACAGATCCGTATCGTCAGTGAAGTCCTTCACAGCCGCAATTACAATGCAGATCTGAAAAAACTGGTAAAAGGCGTTATGATTGAAAGCTATCTTCTGGAAGGCCGTCAGGACATCAGCAACCATATGATCCCGGGATGCTCCATCACCGATCCCTGTCTGGGATGGGAGGATACCGAGAAGCTGATCTATGAAATCGCTGAGAAATGCTGAGAAACTCTCTTGTGCTTTCTTTTTAGATATGTTATATTGAACTTGTAAAGGAAACAACCGCCCATAAGGGGGTTGACCTGTAATATGTTTAGCATAGAAAATGCCACCCAAACTGGTCAAAGTTGTGAGGGTGGTTTTTCTATGCCTTTTTAAACTACTGCTCCATCTGTCTTCCCAGAAACCCTGCTGCCGTCTGCACCAGCATTCTTTCCGAGTCTCCAAACACATCCTTTTCATTTTTCCCTATCAGGATCACTGCCCCTATGGCATCCCCGGCGCAGATAATCGGCTGAAGGATCTCCGCACCTTCCATTTCTTTCTGGTTTGATATAACAGGGATCCTTGCTTTTTCTCCAGGTCGGAAGCATCTGGCTTCTCTGGCTGTGATACTCTCCTCCAGTTCTTTACTGATCTCTTTTCCTGCGATTTCTCTGCTTCCATGACCGGCTGCCGCAACCACCTGATCATGGTCCGTGATACAGGCAAGAAAGCCGGTTGTCTGTGCAAGAGCTTCCACATATTCTTTTGCAAATATACTTAATTCTCCAATAGGGGAATATTTTTTTAAAATAATCTCTCCTTCTCTGTCTGTAAAAATCTCCAGAGGAGTTCCTTCCTTGATCCGTAAAGTCCGCCGTATTTCTTTCGGAATGACCACCCTTCCCAGGTCGTCGATTCTCCGCACGATTCCTGTAGCTTTCATATCAAAAAACCTCCGTTTTTCAAATTTCTATCTTTTCATCTCATTTCTGTCAGTAAAGGTAGTATTTGTAAAACAAAGGTTTTTATGCGTTTTCCCGGCAAGAATACAAAAACAATTCAACAACTAATTCAACAACTATACAACAACTAATTCAACAACTATACAACAACTACTATTTTTTAGTATAAATAAATTGTCTGCCTTGACGTTTCTTTGTAATTAAATTTGCTTTTATCAATCTATTAATCGCAACACTTGCCCCTTGCTGAGTTGTAATTTTTGTAATGTCCAAAACCTGGTGTACCGTAATAAATCCATTCATACAAATATATTCATAAATCTGCCTATCTGTTTCATTTCGCAGCTCTTTTATATCTAGTGTAATGTCTGAAATTTGCAATTGTTCCGGTTTCATATCATAGTCTGTATTAATCTTGTAACTTGTCCATCGCCCCTTTTTATCTACAATTAACATATTCTCATCTACCAAACTAGATAAAATATGTCCAATCTCAACACTGTGAAGTTCTAATATAGATTGCATTCGGGCGTTGGTTACTCCACCTTCAAGATAAGCAGTTCCTAATATAATTTGAGCATCTTTGTCAAGATGTTTATATGCAACTCCAAATAATTGATATAAATATTCTGTACATTCCGGCGGCATCAGAGAAATCATCCAAAGTTTAAGTTCTACCTGATGCAATTCTTCGTTTTGGCTCAAATCCGGCTTACGCCATTGCTCTGCTCCCCATACGCTTAATATCGTAGGAAAACCTGACCCTACATTGTCTCCCAGACCAATCATACGAAACATTGTTTGAATCCTTGGATTTCTTGCAACCGAGTGTCCACCTTCATAAATCATTTGAACAGGAAGTTTCAAGTTGCCGGGATTAGAAAATACAAATCCTCTGTCGGTTTTCATAATCTTCAATACACCTGTGATTAGATAATCACTATGTATCATCATATTTACAACCGCCTCACGAATCGCTTTGTGAATCGGTGTATCATCAATCCGAACCATACCCTCCAATTTGAAAGGACGTTTGATACCAGCTGACAATCTAGGAGTTATCTGACGAACAAAATTATATAGATTATTTTCCCACATTCCATCATACGTTAATCGATCACTCCACCGACTTCCGGGTATAAGATTGCTCTCATCAATATAATCCATACGAATATTATCAAACCTCTCTCGAATAGCCAAGCCTTTTCCGAACATTAATAATCCAGCTGTTGTCAACCATCTTTTTTGTGTTGTTCTGTCAACTGCATATCCCCCCATATTTTTCAAAAATGTTTCATCATCATCCCCATTCCAAATATGTTCCGGATTACGATGTTCAAATTCAATACGATAGGAACGCAATGAGTTTAAATCAATATCATCCATTGTGTACCCTATCAGTAAACTACCATCATTGCCAGACTCGTTGGCATCTCGCAACATAGCTTTTACCTCTTCTTCCGAACAATGATAATCGCCTTCATGATTGCGTTTAAAACTTCCTTTCATAGGATTTCCATTGATATAAACGGGTTTCTGTCGATAATCTGCCTGAGGAACTTGTATCCACATAATCGTTGCCCCCTTAATTTCGCAAATACCAACATTCGCATCAACCAGGATATTAGCACTTACCTTTTCACCGTTTACCGTATTCCAAAAATCTTTCAGTCGTTGTTCTGGATTATGTATAGACACAAAAGAAAAACGTTTATCAATATCCGTTTCTTTCATATGCTCTTCAACTCCAAATAAAATCACACCACCATCCGTATTAGCAAATGAAGAATATGTTTCCCATACTGAGGTTGGCAACTTTGATTCTGCTTTCTTACATTCCAGATTAATACGCTCACCAAATCTTAACAGGCTCAATATCTCCGCACTATCCACCAACATTCACCTCTTTTCTCTCTAATGCCAATATTATATATTATTCAAACCTCTCTATCAATACACCTTCCTCATCAGATTTTAGTCTAAGAACTTGGACAAATTCAGCGAAAAACTCTTTTATTCCCCACCCGGTATAACGAAAATGAAATTTCTGCTATACTAGATCCTGTCAAAAATCCATCCCATAAAAGGTGAAAGGAAGATCATGATCACTGAAAAGCTAAAGGAGCTTACAGAAATTAATGTGGATCTCTGTTGAGAAGGTATTTTTTCATTTAATATGATATCTGCCCGCACTTCCATAAAATCATCAAAAAATGCCGCCATAAATCCGCCTGCGATTACTATATATGGGTTTCCCGGAAGCAGGGATCCAAGCGCTGCTGCGATACCGAAAATGCTGAATACCACGATTCCTCTGAATCTGAGACGAGAACAATACTGTACCAGCTTTGCCCCAAGGGCAGCGCCCATCTGCATGAAAAACAGCGCCGGTCCAAGAAGCGACGGGTTCAGTCCTGTTTCCGGAAGCTTTGCCTGAAGGAAAAACAAAAGCAGCGTGGAAACCGCTCCCACAAAAGAATTTACCAGGATCAGCCCCATAATCTTCGGATTCTTCTTTAAAAACAGGATACTTTCTGTTACACAGGCTTTGCAGCGCATTCCGATGCCATCTTTAACAGAAGCAGCAGACTGTGCCGTTTCAGACAATCCCAGGGCTGTCATAACTCCAAAAATACCAAAAATCACGTCCAGACTATAGGCTTTCCGATAGCCAAGCGCAAGGGAAAAACCTGCCAGAAGTGTGGAACAGGCTGTCCCAATCCGGTAGATCATCATTTCTGTGGAAGAAAAACGGTTATATTCTGATTCCTTCCCATAATTTTTCAGGCTTTCGTAAGCCAGAGACTCTCTTGTTCCGGATGCCAGATTATAGCTTAGAGCATTGATCCCTACTGCAATGGCGATACCCCAGAAGGAACGCGAAAAGATCATCGCCAGCGCAGACAGCAGAGACATGATCCGGCTCAGTATCATAACCTTTTTTCTTCCAAGAACATCTGCCATAACTCCTGATGGGATCTCACCGCTTAAACTTACCACATGAAAAATTGCTTCTAATATCCCAATCTGTCCGATGGAATATCCCCTCTGGGCCAGAAGCGCCACCCAGGCCGCATTTCCCAGCGCAAAGGATTCAAAAACAGCTGCCAGATACAGTTTTCTTATTTGTCTTTTATACATAAAAAAATCTCCTATTCTGCAAAATAAATACATGAATAAGAGATAGTAAACGTCTTTATAAAATTGCAGGATCTGCCCGAGCCAGATCAGCAATTCCTAAAAAAGAGCGCACTATCCCTGTAAGCGTAAAAACTGCATCCATTTACAAGCTGAAGATTACATGTTTTCCACTTCATCCGTACTGCGCTCCTTTCTGATTTTCTTTAAATATTCCTGTGTCACATGGCGCCGGATCTGACGCCGCTGACACTGTTATCAGTATACCACAGCACATTGCTGATGACAAGATTTTATGCTTTTGTCACCTTCATTTTTTCCAGCGTCCAGAAACCTCCCCGGAATTTCTCCGCCTCTGTTTTCAGCGTATGCGCCGGAGTTTTCCCGTAAAATCTGGAGGAGAATACCACCTCTCCCTGATTTACATAAATTTCCACTGCCGAGGTGTCCGCAAGGATCCTGATATCCTTCACCTGCTCCACGCAGGCGTTTCGGATCCTGCGGCCTGCTCCTGCCTCCTCGTCCATCGTAAGAGTCAGAATCCCGTCTCTGTATTCCAGTGCGAAGATATCTGTGAGAACCACCTTCACAGGTCCTTTTTCCAGCTGAAGTTCCAGATCAAAGGCGCCTTCTGTCTCCACTTCTCTGTTTTCCTGAGACAGTTTCTTTTCCCAACGGCGGAGATTCATAAGCTCTTCCACAGGATACTGGTATATTTTTCCGTTCTGGTACTTCAGTTCTCTTGGAACCGTCAGACAGTGCTGCCAGCCTTCTTCCAGAGTACAGTTCTGGTATTCCTCGTCCGCATCCGGCATTCCCATCCATCCAATAAGGATCCTTCTGCCTTTCTGATCCAGAAAAGTCTGAGGGGCATAAAAATCAAATCCCATATCCCACTCGCGAAAAGTCTCCGCCTGAACCATTCCCTCCTGCATCACAAAATATCCGGAAAGATAAATGTTCTGATAACGGTACTTCTCCCGCCGGACACCCTGAGGGGACACAGAAAGAATCGTCTCTCCGCCCAGTTCAAACACATCCGGGCATTCCCACATATATCCAAATGGCTTTTCCGTAGTCAGTTCTCCGTCAAATTCCCATTTTTTCAGATCTTCGGAACGATAAAACAACACAGCTCCCTGATCGTTTTTCTTTCTTCCTCCAAGCACCATATGGTATTGATCCTTTTCTTTCCACACTTTTGGATCCCGGATATGGCAGGTATAGTCTTCCGGATACCGGGAGGCAGGGATTACTTCTTCCTTCACGCCGAAATGGATCCCGTCTGCGCTCTCCACATGAAGGGTACTGGTGATTCGTCCATTATTGATATAGTCATAATCTCCGTCCAGCTTTACATTTCCGGTATAAAAAAGGTGCATGGCATCGTCCTCTGCCAGAGCAGAACCGGAATAAACACCGTGGCAGTCCATAGGGCTGTCCGGATAAAGAGGAACTCCCTCATATCTCCAGCTGACAAGATCCTCGCTGGAATAATGTCCCCAGAATTTCAGTCCTCCCTTTACCTCAAAAGGAGAATACTGAAAGAACACATGATACCTTCCCTTATAATAACACAGTCCGTTAGGATCATTCAGCCAGCCGGCCGGAGGCATCAGATGGTGGGTCAGCCGGTGGGGAAAAAGATTCATTTCCGTAAATTTTGTTTCTTCAATCTTTCTGATCGCTTCTGCAAGAACCTTTGTCAGTGTACTCATTATTTTATCAGCTCCAGTACATGATCTTTGTGATTTACTTTACCTGTTTTCAGGACTTTTATATCCTGATATTCATCTGTATTTGTTACGATCAGAGGCGTTGTCACATCATAGCCTTCCTCTTTGATCCTGTCCATATCAAAGGTGATCAGAAGCTGTCCTGCCTTTACATGATCGCCTTCACTTACATGAGTTTCATAATATTTTCCGCCAAGCTCTACCGTATTGACTCCAATGTGGATCAGAAGCTCCGCACCGTTGTCTGCTTTCAGCCCGATGGCATGTTTTGTATCAAAAACAGTTTCTACCACTCCATTACAGGGCGCTTTTACCTGACCCTTTTCCGGAATCACAGCAACTCCTTTTCCAAGGACTTCTGCTGCAAAGGTTTCATCCTTTACCTGATCCACAGGAATTGCTGTGCCTTCCAGAGGGCTGAAAAGAAGGGGGGATTCCGATTCACTGTCTGATTTTGTTATTGTTTCTGCTGTTTCTTTTTTCTGGATTTTTTCTTCATCTTTATATCCAAACATCCAGGTAAGTGCAAATGACACCCCCAGGGAAACTGCCATCATAAGAAGATAAGCAGCCGGCTGGTTCAGGCAGAGCAGGATACCGAAAATTCCTGTTACACCGGTTCCTGTAGCGCCAAGTCCGGTAATGGAAGCAGCCAGTGCGCCGCAGGCGCCGCCGATACATGCAGTAATAAAAGGTTTACCAAAACGAAGATTGACGCCGAAGATCGCCGGCTCAGTAATACCCATGCAGGCGCTTAGTGCTGACGGAACTGCCATGGATTTGATCTTCTGATCTTTTGTCTTAAGGGCAACTGCAAGAGCTGCTCCGCCCTGAGCCAGATTTGCCGCGGATGCCAGCGGAAGCCAGAAGGTCATTCCAAGCTTGGAAATCTGTCCCAGATCAATGATGGTGTACATATGATGGACGCCGGCTACTACGGTTGGCGCATAAAAAGCGCCCATGATAAAGCTTCCAATTCCGAAAGGCAGGGCGATCAGCCACTGAACGCCGTCCAGAAGTCCGTTTTCAAGTGTTACAAATACCGGTCCGATAATGGAAAGTGTTAAATAACCTGTTACAAAAACACTGACAAGAGGTGTCACAAAAAGATCCAGCATCGCAGGAACTACTTTATGAAGCCGTTTCTCAATCTGTGCCAGTACCCACACAGCGATCACTACCGGGATCACATGTCCCTGATAGCCTACCATATCAATGGAATAAAGCCCGAACCATACCTTCTGGGTAGCCTGTACTCCTTCTGTTGCAACAGTCCACGCATTCTGCAGATTGGGATGGATCATGATCATACCGATCACTGCTGCCAGGTACGGATTGGCTCCAAAAACCTTACCTGCACTGTAGGCAATGAGAATTGGCAGGAATGTATAGGCAGTGTTGCTGAAAATCTGTGCAAACGTGTAAATGGATCCGCTTGTATTGATATCCAGAAATCCGTTATTTACCATGAAGTTCAGAGCCTCCATGATACCCATAAGGAAACCGCTGGCAACAATAGCCGGAATGATCGGGACAAAAATATCTCCCAGCGTCTTAATCAGTCTCTGGAAAGGATTTGCCTTTGACGCCGCCACCTTTTTCAGTTCCTCCTTACTGCTTTCGGAAATCCCGGCGATTCTGATAAATTCATCATAAACCTTATTAACAACTCCTGTTCCCAGAATGATCTGCATCTGCCCCTGGGCAAAGAATACACCCTTTACTCCATCGATATTTTCTACCGCATCCTTATCTGCCTTATTGTTGTCTGCGATCACAAGGCGAAGACGTGTGGCGCAATGTGCTGCGGAAATAATATTGTCTTTTTTCCCTACATGATCGTAAATCTCCCGGGCTGTTTTTTTATAGTCCATAGCTTCCTCCTTTTTTCTTCCCTTTATTATGTTATCGTTTCCATATAATATTCTTCTTTATTTCTTTACTTTATTTGTTTTTTATTATTTTTATATATGGAATCGTTCTCATATCTTGTTTTTATTATATTCCTGTGTTTTTCAATTGTAAAGACGGAAAATGTAATAAATATCTTTCCCTGATTTTGTACATATTAGACAAACTCCGCTTTGCGCGCCAGATACAAACTGCCATGGACAGTCATATTCCGCATAAAGTCGCCCCCACCCGTAAAACGGGTGGCTCGACGGACGGCTATAAGCCTTTAAT
>USDN01000056.1 GCA_900553515.1 uncultured Blautia sp.
AACTGCGGGATATGGGGTATCAGGATGTTCGTCTCATTGATACTGCACAAGAGGCGTTCGGCTCACACCGCCGAGCAGCTATGATGATGCTGGGATCTTCCAGACTCCTGGTGGGTCGGAAATAATCTCACTATAAAGGAGGACTGGTTATGCAGAAATTAGGCGTTGTAGAAGATACCCTGTTTATCCCTATGCTGGGAAGAATCTACGCCAGTGAGCATTGCCCGCAAATTTTATATGATAAAAAGGCATTGGGATTGAAAAATAAGCTGCCTTCAGACTTGATCGAACAGAATATGCAGAACCAGTATACCCTTTTGGCCTCTGCCTCCCGGTCTGCCAATATGGATCGGTTTGTTCGGTCTTTTCTAGAACGAAAGCCGGACGGTGTGATTATCCAGCTGGGATGTGGTCTGGAGACAACCTATTACCGCTGCGATAATGGAAGGACACGCTGGTATGCCGTTGATTTGCCACATGTCATTGATTACCGGTGGGAACTGCTCCCGGAATCGGAACGAGAAACCTATCTTGCCGGAGATGCCTTTTCCGAAGACTGGATCGGGCAAGTTCGCACGGAATTTCCTCATGCCCCTATCCTTGTTATCGCAGGCGGTCTGTTTCACTATTTTGAGGAAAATGAAGTCATTGCCCTTCTGCGTATGATTGGGCAATTTGGAAATATAGAAGTTGTTTTTGATACCGTGAACGGAAAAGGCATGGCTATGATGCAAAAGAAGTACATGAAGCAGGTAGGCCATGCCGATGCGCAGATGTTCTTTTATGTGGATTCAGCAAAAGAACTGGCAGCAAAAATCGGGGGTAATGTGAAAGTGATTGCGGAGGAACCATACTATCGTTACATTCCTAAAAACGGCTTAAAGATCTTCACAAAGGTCAGTATGGCGATTTCTGATCAATTCAAAATGGTAAAGATGATACATATTAAATTATAAAAAGGAGTGAGAGTAAGGATGAACATTGTAGAATAGCGCAAAAAGTATCTCAGAGATTTTTATCACTTGACAAAAATATAATCTTAAAGTAAACTACAGTTAGTAACAACTAACTACGAAGCGATATTTTTTGGAGGAGGTGTATATGAGGAAGGATGCGTTTCTGTTATTGGTACATGTTGTCTATGCAGTATTGGTTTCGGCAGCGATATTCGGGCTTTGTGTTTTGGTTAAGTCGTTATGCCGTAAGTTTTTGAGAAAATGGAAAAGCAAAAATTTTTTGAATGACAGTTAGTTGCAACTAATAATATTCCGATTATATTGTAATTATTTCACAAGGAGCGCAGAAAAGATGTCAGACGAAATGATTGTGAGGTATTGTTCTCCTACTTTGGCAAATATAAAAACAGCAAATCTGTTTTCCTGTTTATACAGTTCAAAACAAATGGTTATTCATGAAATAAGGAGCATAAATCAGAAATTAGTGCCAAAAGGGATCCGAGTTCTCCCGGTCCATATGTCAAAGCATAGAGTATTGATTTATGTATATCGTCCGGAAAGACTGAAAAGAGATTTGTCGGACAAAACGGTCCGGACTTTTTTGGAAACCAGAGGGTATTCCTGTGATAATTTTGTATGCTGTATCAACAGATTGATTAAGAAACTTCGTGAAGAACCGGATTTTCCACACGAGATTGGATTATTTCTGGGGTATCCTCTGGAGGATGTCAAGGGATTTATTGAAAATAAGGCTGACTGCTCTAAATGCTCCGGGTGTTGGAAAGTATATGGGAATGAACAGGAAGCGTTAAAGCTATTTGAAAAATATGAAAAATGTGCAGGTGCTTATTACGCACAATGGAAAAAAGGAATAACTATTGAAAGGCTTGCGGTGAATAGTTAAATATTATCTATAAAGAAAGGATGGTAGCAGCAATGAGTAAAATTGCAGTAGTTTATTGGAGTGGAACAGGAAATACGGAGGCTATGGCAAATGCAGTTCTGGAAGGAGCAAAAGGCAAGGGGGCTGATGCTGTTTTGTTTACTTCTGCAGAATTTGATGATTCAATGATGGATGCTTATGATGCGGTTGCATTTGGCTGCCCGGCTATGGGAGATGAAGTGCTTGAAGAAAGTGAATTTGAGCCTATGTTTTCTTCCTGTGAACCAAAACTTTCCGGGAAAAAGATTGCTTTGTTTGGATCCTATGGATGGGGAGACGGAGAGTGGATGAGAGAATGGGAGATGAATTGTAAACAAGCGGGCGCTGTATTAGCTTGTGAAAGTGTGATCTGTAATGAAATGCCCGATGACGAGGGAATTCAGTCTTGTAGAACATTGGGAGAGATGCTGGCCGGTTAGATTATAAGGAAAGCTGTTGTCTAAAGTGCAAGATTGTAAGAGCGGATAGCAGCTTTCCGATAATTAACGTTTTGTGAATTGGGAGGTTTGATATGAGCGTTGTTATCATAGGTGGTCATGACAGGATGGTGTGCCAGTACAAGCAAATCTGTAAGAGTTTCAATTGCAAGGCAAAAGTATTTACTCAGATGTCTGCTACTTTGAGCAAACAGATTGGTAATCCTGATCTGATCGTACTCTTTACAAATACGGTTTCTCATAAAATGGTTCGATGTGCAGTAGAAGAAGCAGAGCGATGTAATGCAGATGTGGTAAGGTGCCACACCAGCAGTAAAAACGCATTACAGGAAATACTTGGGAGTGTCTGTATGTAATGAAACCGGGAGCTGTCTTATTTAACAACTCCCGGTTTTAATATTCATGCTTTTCTAATATTAATCAATATGGTATTTGATGTGCTTTTTAATAGCTTCAAAGCTTTCGGAACTGATAACATGTTCGATCCGGCATGCGTCTTGTGCTGCAATTTTGGGGTCAACTCCCAGACGTTCCAACCAGGAAGAAAAGAGAAGGTGCCGTTCATAAATTTGGTTTGCAATTTCTTTTCCGGATTCGGTTAGCTGGATATATCCTTCCGGAGACACAGTAATATGCCCGCTTGTACGTAATTTCTTCATAGCTACACTTACACTGGACTTTTTAAAATCTAATTCTGTAGCGATATCCACAGAACGTACAACTGGGAGTTTTTTGCTCAGAATCAGGATGGTTTCCAGATAGTTTTCACCCGACGGGTTTAAATGCATAGTATTACCTCTTCTTTAAGCTGTTATTTATAGTATTACCTAAATAATATATTTATTATAGCATGATTCGTAGGATTCAGCCAGAGATATTTATAAATATCTAGGCAAATTGATACAAAAAAGTTATTGACAACTTACTTCGATAAGAATATACTAACAATGTGCAGATGAGAAATAATATCGAATAAATCAGGATATATTAGGTGCACTCATAATGATCGTCACAAGGAGTGATAAGAAATGAATTTATTGGAAGCCAAAGAAGGGAAGGAATATATCGTTAAGGAAATTTTGACGGATGATGAAGAACTGAATGCTTTTTTGTTTTCATTAGGTTGTTATAGCGGTGAGCCGATTACAGTGATCTCTCATTTGAAAGGTGGCTGCGTAGTTTCTATCAAGGATGGGCGTTATAATATGGATACTGATTTGGCGAAAGCTATTTCAATATAAAAAATAGTGGAATCACTATTTTTTTTGCACATATGTTAGTGCATACTAATCAAAATTAGATACGCATAATCATGCGCGGCAAAAAGGAGGAAAATCATGAGGGTTGCTTTTGCAGGAAATCCAAACAGTGGGAAGACGACCATGTACAATGCACTGACCGGCAGGAATGAACGTGTGGGAAACTGGGCGGGAGTTACGGTCGAAAGAAAGGAAAGTCCGATCAGGAAAAGTTATTATGACGGAGCAGAAGAATTGATCGCGGTGGATCTGCCGGGTGCTTATTCTATGTCACCTTTTACATCAGAAGAAAGCATTACCAGTGGGTATGTTAAAAATGAGAATCCGGATGCGATCATTAATATCGTAGATGCTACAAATCTCAGCAGGAGTCTGTTCTTCACCACACAGCTTCTGGAACTTGGAATACCGGTAGTCGTTGCACTCAACAAAAGTGACATTGTCAGTAAGAAACAGACACAGATTGATGAAAAACGTCTGTCCGAAAAGTTGGGCTGTCCGGTCATAAAAACAGTTTCTACATCTTCCGGGCATGAAGGCCTCAAAGAAGTTGTCCGTGCTGCAGCAGAATTAAAAGGAAAAGGGCAGAAAGCACCTTATGTGCAGGCGGATATTGATCTGAAAGATAAAGCGGCGGTAGAGGCTGCTGACCGGAAGCGTTTTGAATTTGTAAATGGTATTGTGAAACAGGTAGAAAAAAGAAAGGTTTTTACAAAAGATAAAAACGTACAGGATAAGATTGACAGTGTCATCACGCATAAGATCATCGGGATTCCGATTTTTGCTGTCGTTATCTTTCTTGTATTCTACATATCTCAGACAACTCTCGGTACCTGGATCGCAGACTGGCTGGTGGCATGGATCGAGACTTTCCAGGGCTGGGTCGGCGGACTGATGGAAAACGCAAACCCGCTGTTGTATGCGCTTCTTGTAGATGGTATCATCGGCGGAGTTGGTGCGGTTGTTGGCTTCCTCCCACTTGTTATGGTTATGTATTTCCTGATCGCACTGCTGGAAGATTGCGGTTATATGGCGAGAGCTACTGTAGTACTGGATCCGATCTTTAAGAGAGTAGGCCTTTCCGGAAAATCAGTGATTCCCATGGTTATTGGAACGGGTTGTGCGATTCCGGGGGTTATGGCATCCCGTACGATCCGGAATGAAAGAGAACGCCGTACAACAGCAATGCTGACACCATTTATGCCGTGTGGAGCAAAAATTCCGGTAATTGCTTTATTCGCAGGGGCCTTCTTTGCAGACGCATGGTGGGTTTCGGCGACTATGTACCTGGTAGGCATTGTGTTAGTTTTACTTGGAGCTTTACTTGTGAAAAAGATTACAGGACAGAAATACAGGAAATCTTTCTTTATCATTGAACTTCCGGAATACAAAGTTCCAAGCTTAAAAAGAGCCTGCGGATCTATGCTGGAGCGAGGAAAGGCATATATTGTAAAAGCAGGAACGATCATTCTGGTATGCAATACGATCGTACAGATCATGCAGAGCTTCAACTGGCAGTTCCAGCTTGTGGAAGAAGGTGCAGAGGGGACATCTATCCTGGCATCCATTGCCCATCCGTTTGCGATCCTGTTCATTCCGCTTGGATTTGGAGTATGGCAGCTTGCAGCGGCGGCAGTGACAGGATTCATTGCAAAAGAAAATGTAGTAGGAACTCTGGCAGTCGTTTACGGTGTTACAAACCTGATTGATACCGAGGAACTGGCACTGGTTGGCAGCGGAAGCGAAGTTGCTACTGTTATGGGACTTACAAAGGCGGCAGCGTTGGCTTATCTGATGTTTAACCTTTATACACCTCCTTGTTTCGCAGCTCTTGGAGCAATGAATTCGGAGATGAAGAGTGGAAAATGGCTGTTTGGAGGCATCTGTCTTCAGCTGGCAACAGGTTATACTGTAGCTTTTGCTGTATACCAGATCGGTACACTGATCACCACGGGATCTCTTGGCACTGCATTTGTACCGGGATTGATCGCAGTCATCGCTTTTGCATTGATCATTCTTTGGAGGATCCGCAAGTCTGATAAAGAATTTGTTTCAGAATACAGTTTGCATTCTGTTCGATCATAAGAGAGAAATAATCAATAGCAGACGGTGGACAGAGGAGAGTAACTTTGTCCGCCGTTTTTGTTAAAGAAAGGATGTGATGAGACCATGGCGGATGTGATCGCGGTACTTATCCTGGTTGTTTTGATCGGGGGAGCAGCAGTGTATCTGATCAGGGCGAAAAGAAATGGAGTGAAATGCGTGGGGTGTCCGGCAGGAGGAAACTGTTCTGACCGACGGAAAAGGAAAAGAAAAAAACTGTCAGGACCCATTATTGCGAAGAAAACTATCGTTATTTCAGGAATGCACTGTGAACATTGTGTTCAAAGTGTGACAGACAGTCTGAATCAGATTGATGGGGTCTCTGCCAAAGTAGATCTTGCAAAAGGATGGGCAGAAGTCTCTCTCGATCGTGAAGTAGAAGACGATATTTTGACTGCTGCAGTGGAAAAAGACGGGTTTTCCGTGGACTCGGTTCAGAACCAGATATGTTAGAAATCTGTTAAACCAATGAATATGGACGCATGGAGAAGTTTGGGATGAACGGCGAAAAAGAAAAAATAATAATAAAATTAAAAGAAAACGGCTGCAGGATAACAAAACAGCGGACGATGATCTTAGATATTATCCTGGAAAACAGGTGTTCCAGCTGCAAAGAAATCTATGTTCAGGCAGCAAAGCTGGATCATAGCATTGGGATGGCAACGGTTTACCGTCTGGTAAAGGAACTGGAGAAGATCGGGGTACTCAGTAGACAAATTGTGTATAAGTAGAAGAAAATGACTAAATTTCTCAATAAGAGCAGTTAGAATTGACTATCTGAAAGCAAACTTGTTATTTTAATAAAAAGTCTTATAGAAGGAAGGGATACAATAGTGAAACAACACAAATTCTGGGCATGGGCATCTGTCCTTTGCTTTTTAATGTTATTCTATACAGGCTACAAACACAAATAATAGGAGGAATGTATTATGTTAAGTGATTCTGCATTAAAGAAAATTGGATGTTTTATAGGAGGAGTTCTGTTTGGAACGGCAGGTGTAAAAGTTCTTTCCAGTAAAGATGCAAAGAAAGTGTACACGAATTGTACAGCAGCAGCGCTGCGGGCAAAGGACTGTGTAATGAAGACAGCTACTGTTATACAGGAGAATGCAGAAGATATTCTTGCTGAGGCGCAGCAGATCAATGAAAAGCGTGCGGCAGAAGAAGCAGATAGGGTAAAAGAGGATGCTCTTCAGGAAGATGGTGCGGCAGAGCAGGAAGAGAACGAACAGGAATAAGAATGAAGTTTATTATTAAACATGAAGTGAAAGGCCGTCTCCGCATTCATGTTATCCGAAACAGGATGACATGTGCGGAGGCGGATATTCTTTGCTGGACTCTTGAAAAACAGGAAGATATTACCAGTGTCAAAGTATATGAGCGCACCGCTGACGCTGTGATCTATTATACAGGAGACCGGGAAGAACTGATTGACAGATTAAGAAAGTTTCGTTTTGAGAAAAAAGATGTGCCGGAAAATGTACTATCAAGCTCAGGGCGTGCTTTAAATTCTGCATACAGAGAAAAGCTGATTGCAAAAGTACTCCTTCATTACGGAGGAAAACTGATTCTTCCAAATCCAATAAGAAAATTATGGCTTACTTTCAAGGCTGTCCAATATATTGGAAAGGGGATCCGGTGCTTGGCCAGAAGGAAGATTGAAGTTCCAGTATTAGATGCCACGGCAATCGGAGTATCCGTGCTGCGCGGGGATTTTAATACTGCAGGTTCTGTCATGTTTCTTCTGGGAATCGGAGAACTTCTGGAGGAGTGGACACATAAGAAATCTGTCGGGGATCTAGCCCGCAGTATGTCATTGAATGTGCAGAAAGTATGGCTGAAAAGAGGAGAGCAGGAAATCCTTGTTCCCTCTTCGGATATTATGCCGGGAGATACCGTTGTGATACATATGGGAAATGTAATTCCTTTTGATGGAGAGGTATCCGCAGGAGAGGGAATGGTCAATCAGGCGTCCTTAACAGGAGAATCCCTTCCGGTACGAAGAACGAAAGGACAGTCAGTATTTGCTGGAACGGTCATGGAAGAAGGTGAATTGGAAATCTTAGTCAGAGCTGTGTCAGGATCTACAAGGTATGAGAAGCTCGTGACTATGATTGAAGATTCAGAAAAACTGAAATCCGAGCTGGAAAGCAAAGCGGAACATCTGGCAGATCGTCTGGTCCCTTATACGCTCCTTGGTACTGGCATTGTAGGAGCGTTGACTCGTAATGTGACAAAAGCACTCTCGGTCCTTATGGTGGATTTTTCCTGTGCATTGAAACTGGCCATGCCGCTTACTGTTCTTTCCGCCATCCGACAGGCCGGACAGCTTGGGATTACCGTGAAAGGCGGAAAATATCTGGAAGCAGTGGCTGAAGCAGACACGATTGTATTTGATAAGACCGGAACACTGACAAAGGCAAAACCAACGGTAAAGCAGATTATTGTATTTGGTGATTATCCGGAACCGGAAGCTCTCCGCATTGCTGCCTGTCTGGAAGAACATTTTCCCCATTCTATGGCGAAGGCAGTTGTAGATGCTGCCAGAAGAAGAAAACTGTATCATGAGGAAATGCACTCTAAAGTAGAATATATCGTAGCACATGGGATTTCCTCTTATATTGACGGAAAGAAAGCTGTGATCGGAAGTAGTCATTTTGTCTTTGAAGATGAAAAATGTAAAATTCGAGAGATATACCAGGAGAAGTTTGATACGCTTCCGGAGGAATATTCCCATCTGTATCTTGCCATTGATGGAGAACTGACTGCGGTGATTTGTATTGAAGATCCGCTCAGGGATGAAGCAAAAGATATGGTGGAGATGCTGCGGGCAGAAGGAATCTCTAAGATTGTCATGATGACTGGAGACAGTGAACGTACCGCTGCTTCCATTGCAGGACGCGTAGGTGTGGACGAGTATTATGCAGAGGTGCTTCCGGAAGATAAAGCAGCATATATTGAAAAAGAAAAAGTTGCGGGGAGAAAAGTCGTGATGATCGGAGACGGGATCAATGATTCGCCCGCACTTTCAGCTGCAGATGCAGGAATTGCGATCAGTGACGGGGCGGAGCTTGCCCGGGAGATCGCAGATATTACCATTGCTGCAGAAGACCTGCGTGGAATCGTAATGCTGAAACGGTTGTCTGATGCCATGATGCGGCGGATTCAGGGGAATTATAAAGGTATTGTAAGCATTAATGGAGCACTGATAGCTTTGGGAGTGGCAGGCCTGATCCAGCCAACAACATCGGCTTTGCTGCACAATACATCTACGCTTGCGATTAGTCTGAGAAGCATGAGCGGTTTATTGCCAGAGAAATGATCATACATATATGAGAATAAGCCGGCAGGACACAGATCTGCCGGCTCAATTTTTAAAACAATAACTTTATTTATGTTTTCCGGCAGAACACAAATGCAGAGCTAATAATAACAATGACAGATCCAGCATTGTGGATCAGAGCGCTGACAACCGAATCAAGCAGGCCTGTAATTGCCAGAATGATCGCAAGGCAATTTAAACCCATGGAAAATGAAAGATTTAGATATACGAAGGAACTAATACAGTCACTATGTCCGACATGAGGATACATAGTGGCTATTTTTATGGTCTGGATTTTTCATTTTGGTAGCGTATAATAGGTTGATGACATTTTTTGCCTTTGGTTTTGCGAAGACAGAATACCATATCCGATGTACGCTCAAAAAATCCCAGGTCTTTTTTCCAGCTCATACCACATTTGCAGTGCTGTAATCCGATGAACTGTTGTTTCATCTTCCTGCCACAGCGTGGGCAGATCTTATTAGTAGTTCCCATAAGAATTCCTCCGGGAAAGCCAGTATTGGTGTTCTCGTTCGGCTTGTGTGGTATGCAATTCTTCAAATATCTCAAAAGCTGCCCGTTCAGCACTTTCAAAAGAATAGAACTTTTTCCCATTATAATTCCAGAAACGCTCATTGGCGAAAAAGATTCCAAAATTTCCATAACGACTTTTTTTAATGGTAATGTATTCGCCCTTATATTTTTTGCTGTAGGTCTGTTTTTCTGGGTTAAATCGCCATTCTTTATTGTTAAAATTCTTCCTGCGTGAAGCTCGTTTCCTTAAAGTGTCCTCAGCTTTTCGTGGATTCACATAATCATCAGATATCTTTTCTGCACAAACACATCCAACACGCAATTCATGTGGATAGTCCGGATGCTGCATGAGATGTACAAATCGAATTCTTTCATTTCCACACATTTCACATTGCTCATAAGGTATCTCTTCTGTACCATCGACCAGATCAGCCAAGTCTTCAACGTCGATACAATGCCATCCTTTATGTGGTATTCCTTCTTTATTCCAGGTCATGGAAATCCTCTCCTTTAAACTTAACAAATTATGGAAAATTAAAAATGATTAGCTTGATTATACCACATCGGAGAAATTTCTAAATATTTTTTCATTCCAACCTATATTTTCCCCTCTGAAACCTGCCATTAGTGAGAGGGCAGAGTTCTAAGACACATTCTTATTTTTTCCCTTTCATCGAACCTTGACAATTTCATTGCCTGTCCAGATGGATACCCGGTATGCGAGTGTGCTGTTTGCGTACCCTGCCGGAGAAAACGCTGCGGAAAAGTGACCGGAGCAGGAACGGGTTTGGAAAGAGAACAGGTATAACGCTCAATAATCGTTATCAGCCTGCAGTATGCGGGCTGGATAACAGCAGATACCATGCGGGGAAGTTTTTCAAGGCTTCTCCGCATTCATGTGCTGTTATCAGTGCAAATTCGGGAAAGGGGGAAGAAAAGCCATGAAAAGATAAAAACACAGGAAATTTTATGATACAGAAATGAAGAAAGAGAGGTTTAGTTAATGAAAGGGAAAGCAAAAAGAGCGCTTTCAGGTGTACTCTCACTGCTGACAATTCTGACTTCTGTAATCCAGCCAATGTTCATTACATATGCGGCAGAGCCGGCAGGTTATGAAGCACAGTATCCTGCGCTGGAGACAGTGCGGGAATTTCTGCATATGGAAGAAGTTGTAACTGCGGAAGATTATGAAGTAGAAGCAGGAAGCGGCTTTGATGTGGAATCTGATTTCTCTGGTCTGGAAATCAATGATGAAAAAGTACGGGTAACATTCCACGAAGCCAAGAATGAAGCCGGACAGGACTATGATGGGAACCATGCGGACACTTATAAAGCAGTGTACTTTGTGGAGCCGGTCAGTGGTCATCCATCGTATCACGTCTGCCGGAACATTATCGTAAAAGAGCCAGTGAAAGAGAGGCAGACAGAGAGCCATTTTGACGGTGGTGGAACCGGTGAGGAGAGTACTGAAGCGGAAAGTGAGGATGAAGATTCAGAGCAACAGCCGCAGACAGAACTGGAAACCGAGAATGTGACAGAACTTCCGAAGGAGGCAGAGATATTGTCGGAAGAGGATCTGGATGCGGCGTTGGAGGAAAGCGAAGGTCAAAAGACTGTGGATGAAGAAAGTGGTCTGACGCTTGGGGAAGTGCTTCTACAGGCTGAGGATCAGGGGATTGACATTCAGGGATTGAAAAATGGAGAGAGCGTTAGCTTTATGGCGCAGGCTCCAATGGCGAGAGCTGCCAGGGCATCGCAATCCGTAACTATCACGCAGGGAGATTGGTATTATTATGCAGATTATGGTCTTGGTTCTTACCTGACAGCTCCGTTTACGGTTACTTTTGGAAATGTAACAGCCACGGCGTTTTGTATTCAGCCGTCAAAACCGGGGCCGGGAAGCGGAACTTACCAGATCACAAAACTGGAGGGGAACCGGGAACTGGCAAAGGTGTGTTATTACGGAACGGAAGCATCCGGATCAGCTTATTTCTTTAATCATTACCACAACGATTTTTCTGCCGGGAAACGGTTTATTGTGACACACCTTGCCGCATCCTATGCCAATGGAAGCGGAGATGCGTTCTATGGAACCAACAGTACCGGGGAAACGCTAGCAAAGGAGCTTTACAATTACGCAGTGGGACAGCCAGATATTCCGGATGTGGAAATGTCGTTCTCCAATGCTAATGTAACCGCCTATGTGGCCGACGATCAGCAGAGGACAGAGGAAATTACGTTCAAAGCATCCAGCCAGCAGACGATCACCCTGGATCTGCCGGACGGGGTAAAGCTCCATAACGTCAGCACCGGAAAGAGCAGTGCTGCAGGAGCAAAAGTAACTATTTCCGGCGGCACAAGTTTTTACCTGACCGCCCCGCTGACACAGACGAAAGATGTGTCTGGCTCCTGGTCGGCAAAGATGCAGGGCAGTATCACGAAAGACTATTCTGCCTATAAAATTACCACAGGAAGCGATACCCAGGATCTTGCCCTTGTATTTGGAGAAGGTGTGGAAGATGAGAAATATGTGAGCCTTTCTGTGAAATGGCTGGAACTGGCAAAGGTGGAAGTCATTAAGGTGGACTCCAATCACTCGGACGCAAAACTGGCTGGAGCGGTGTTTGGCATTTACAGTGATAAGGACTGCACAAAGCTGATCACAAAAATGCCGGCAACGGATAAAAATGGTTCCTCTGTAGCAGAGATTATCAAGACGCAGGATACGGTGTATCTGAAAGAGATTACGGCACCAACCGGATACCGCCTGAATACTTCTTCGTATAACGTGAACCTGGTAGGCAACCAGATTACTTCTGTTACAGTACCGGATCAGGAACAGCTTGGTGAACTGACGGTTTACAAGGAAGGACAGGTTTTGACTGGAGCAGATGTGACGGAAGAGGGTGTAACCTTCCGCTATGAGAACCGCAGGCAGGAGGGCGCTGTTTATAACGTCTATGCGGGAGCCGATATTGTAACGGCTTACGGCGCTAAAGTTTACAGTAAAGGCGATCTGGTAAAAGCGAACCTGACCACAGATTCCAACGGAGCCACCGTGCTGAAAAATCTTCATCTTGGAACTTACACGATCAAAGAAGTGCAGGCACCGGAGAATTTTTATAATGCCGGGGAAGAAAAGACGGTAACACTGTCTTATGCAGGACAGAACGTGGAGACAGTATTCAGCGAAAGTACCTTTGTCAATGACCGGCAGAAAGCAGATGTTACCGTGCTGAAAAAGGACAAGGACACCTTAAATCCCCTGGATGGCGGTATGTTTGGACTGTATGCGGGAAGCGACATTATAAATGCAGATGGAAGTGTTGTGGTATCTAAGGGAACGCTGATTGAAAAAGCGGTAACTGGAGAGGATGGAAAGGCTGTATTTACGGCAGACCTGCCGATTGGCTTTTCTTATGAGGTGAAAGAAATCCAGGCACCCGAAGGGTATGTAAGAAATCAGGGAGATATTTATTCCTTTACGTTTTCTTATACTAATGACAGCGAAGCGAAAGTGACATTTACCCATACCTTTACAAATGAACGTGTCAACGCTACAATCCGTCTGCAGAAAAAGGACGCAGAGACAAATCAGGCTGCCCCACAAGGGGACGCTACACTGGAAAAAGCGGTGTATGGCTTGTATGCCCGTGAGGATATTATACACCCAGACGGAACAACTGGCGTGATTTATAAGGCCGGTGACAGAGTGGCAACGCTGACTACGGATAAAAATGGGGAAGCATTTGTAGAAAACCTTTATCTTGGGGAGTATTTTGTAAAAGAGATTACGCCTCCTGTCGGGTATCTGGCAGATGAAAGCGAACATGATCTAGTATGCAGCTATGAGGGCGATCTGACCGCAACAGTGGAGCGGGAGTGTGTTTCTCTGGAACAGGTAAAGAAGCAGCCTTTTGAGATCATCAAGGCAGCCAATAACGGGGAAACGGACGCTGACCTTCTTTCTGGAGCCGGGTTTACGGCCTATCTGCTTTCTGACCTTACGGCAAAAGAAGATGGCAGCTATGACTTTGATTCTGCCGAGCCTGTGGTGATTGGGGAAAACGGAGCGACAGAGATGTTTACGGATGAGAAAGGATATGCCTGCAGCATTGCCCTTCCTTATGGTACATACCTTGTTCGTGAGACAACCACACCCCATAATTACAAGCCAGTGGATGATTTTATCGTGAGGATCACGGAGCATAGCCCGAATACGCCCCAGGTATGGAGAGTTCTTCTGGATGAGGAATTTGAAGCGAAGCTGAAAATCATCAAGCAGGATGACGAGACGAAAAAGCCGGTGCTTCAGGCAGGCACAGAGTTCCGTATCTATGACCTGGATAATAAAGAGTATGTAGAACAGGTCACAACCTATCCAACCACAATTATTCATACCTCGTTCTTTACGGATGAGGAAGGCTATCTGATCCTGCCGCAAAATCTGAAGATCGGTCGTTACCGGATTGAGGAAGTCACAGCTCCTAACGGCTATGTGCTGAATGAGAATTACTATGAGATTGCCGTGGATTCCGATACCGCTTACCAGGTGGACAGTGTTTCCGGGGATGTGATCATTGAAGTGGTTTATGAGAATCATCCGGTCAAAGGAAAGTTAAAGATTGTGAAACAGGGAGAAGTCCTGGACGATTTCAACAAGGATTTCGTTTATAAAACGGAAAACCTGGCAGGCGCAGTCTTTGAGGTTTCTGCGACGGAGGATATTTATACTGCTGATTTCCAGAAAGATGAAGAAGGAAACCGTATTTTAGAATATACTGCCGGCGAGCTGGTGGGAACAGTGACTACAGATGAAAACGGAGAAGCGTTCCTTTCTGATCTGCCGCTTGGAAGCTACCAGGTTAAGGAAGTGACAGCACCGGAAGGTTTTGTACTGAATGAGGAAGTACAGACTGTCACATTTACTTACAAGGATCAGGATACACCTGTAATCGAGCAGGAGGCTATTTTCCAGAATGACCGTCAGAAAGTGGAAGTATCTGTAGTGAAAAAAGATGCTGAAACACAGACAGCAGTTGCAGGTGCTGTGTTTGGTCTGTATGCAAAAGAAGATATTCTTGCACATGGAAAGGTAATCGTGGAAGCAGATCAACTGATCGGGAAAGCCTTGTCAGATGAAAACGGAAAGGCTGTATTTATGAATGACCTTCCATTTGGAACGTATTATATCAGGGAAGAATCAGCACCGGATGGATATGTATCCTCTGACAAAGTGATAGAAGTGACTGCAGAGTATCAGGGGCAGGAAATTCCGGTGGTGGAATTGTCCTCTGAATATGAAAACAAACCGACTAAAATCTCCATAAAAAAGACCGATCTCACAACCGGCGTGGAGCTGGAGGGAGCAAAGCTGACGGTTCTGGATAAAGATGGAAATGTGGTAGACAGCTGGACTTCCGTGAAAGGGGAGGAACATCTGATTGAACGGCTGACTGTGGGCGAGACTTATACGCTCCGGGAAGAACTGGCTCCTTATGGGTATCTGAAAGCAGAAGAAGTGACCTTTACGGTGGAAGATACTGAAGAGATTCAGAAAGTGGAAATGAAAGATGATGTTCCGACAGGAACACTGATCATCAATAAGAAAGGTGAGTTTCTGGAGGATGTGACGCTTGCCGATACCATTAGCGGCTGGATCAGCCATATCTTTGAGTATGTTACGGGCGCTCTAAAAGACGTAACCTTTGAGGTATACGCCCTGGAGGATATCAAGGCGGCTGACGGCGAGAGTGAGGACTATTACAAAAAGGACGAGCTGATCGCTACAATCACCACAGATGAAACAGGGATTGCAAAGCTGTCTGACCTTCCTCTTGGAAAATACTATGTGAAGGAAAAGGAGACTGCGGAAGGGTATGTGCTTGATGGAGAAATCCGGGAGATTGACCTGACCTATGTGGACCAGGATACGTCAGAGGTTACCTGGTCTGGAGACTGGCAGAATAACCGCCAGAAAGTGGAAGTCACTGTATTGAAGAAAGAGAAGGACTCTGACCGGGTACTGGAGGGGGCTGTGTTTGCACTTGCCGCAAAAGAGGATATTACCAATAAAGATGGGGATGTGATCCTGGAAGCGGGAACAGTGATTGAGGAAAAGGCAACAGACGAGGATGGGAAGCTGATCTTTGAGGCAGATCTGCCCATTGGATTTTCTTATACAGTGAAAGAAACTTCTCCGGCTCCGGGATTTGCCACGACAGATGAAATACAGGAGTTTACCTTTACAGCGGAATCTTCTGAAAAAGCGACAGTTTCCTATGAATTTACCTTTGAGGATGAACCGACAGTCTTTGAATTTACGAAAACATCTCTGACTACCGGGGAAGAGATTGAGGGAGCAAAGCTGACGGTAACGGACGAAAACGGAAAAGTTGTGGATGAATGGGTCTCCGGGAAAGAACCGCATATCATAAAAGAGTTGGTAGTCGGCCAGACTTACACCATGACAGAAATTCTTCCAGCTTTGGGATATGTGACGGCAGAGAGCATCCGATTTACCGTGAAGGATACAGCGGAAGTCCAAAAGATCGAGATGAAGGACGATGTGACAAAGGTGGAAATTTCCAAAACAGATATTGCCGGAGAGGAACTGCCGGGAGCAAAGCTGACCATTTGGGATGAGAATGGAGAGGTGGTAGAGAGCTGGACGTCCACGGAAGAACCGCATTATATTGAAATGCTGCCGATTGGGAAATATACACTCCATGAGGAAGCAGCACCGGAAGGATATCTGGTTGCAGAGGATGTAGCGTTTGAGGTAAAAGATACTAGTGAAATCCAGAAAGTTGTAATGAAGGATGAAGCAGAGCCGGAAGAAACACCGAAGACGCCGGAAACATCGACAACCACGGTGGATATGCCGAAAACCGGGGATTCTACACCGATTGCGGCGCTTATGATTTCCTGCGTTTTGGGGCTTGCGGGAACCATTGCTGCGGCTGTTCGGATGAAAATGAGAAAAAAGAAATAGGATTGATGCGATAGAATTGGGTGCTTGTGGACAGCCGTGTGGTTCCATGAGCACCCTTTTAATTTTGAAAAAGAGGTGGAGAAAAATGAAATGGATAATAGCTGCAGGCGGAGTGCTTGTTTTCCTGATTCTGTTTGGCCTGTACTGCTGTATTGTGGTTGGGGCAAGGGAGGACAGGTTACTGGAAGAATTGGAGCGGAAAGGCAGGCAGGATGCAGACGGGGAAAACGGATAGAAAAAGGTTTGCACCGGATAAGCCCCAGGATTGTGCGTACTGTTATTTTTGGAACATCCGGAAACGTGGATGTACAAAAGATAGCTGCCATTACCTTCTCCCGGAAGTGAAACAGGATCATGGAGGAAAAAACGGGAATCTTGGGAATTGCAGTACCTGTCCCTATGGAAAGCATTCTCCGTGTATTGGGTTCTGTCTGCAGAAAATCCTGACGGAAATGCGGCATGCCTGTCAAACGGAGTAAGGAAAGAGGGTGATTTTTTATGCAGGACGAAGTGAACCAGAAAGTGGTGACATTATGTATTACGGGTGGAAAGATCTCGGCCCAGATATTAAAGAACGCCCTGTTAAAACTCCTGCGGAAGATGGAACAGATGGAGCAGGCAAGGAAACAGAGTACAAAAGCAGTCAGACAGCAGAAAGAACCTGTGTCTTATCATGGGAAACAGAGCATGGAAAAGCTGATGAAGCAGAACTGCCAGCTTACCAATATCGAAGTGACGGATGGGAATATCAAGTCATTTGAAAAATATGCCCGGAAATATCATATTGATTTCAGTCTGAAAAAGGATACCTCAGCATCCCCGCCACGGTATTACGTGTTTTTCAAGGCCAAGGATGTGGATATTATGACGGCTGCCTTTAAAGAATATACCGGGAGTCAACTCTCAAAAGGGAAAAAGCCATCCCTAAGAAAAAAACTGACGCTGGCAAAAGAGCGGATGGCAAAACATAGAGAAAGAGAAAAGAACCGGCAGAAAGAACGGGGGCCGGAACATTGAGTAAGCAGAACGGTTTAAGACAGAAAGGAAAAGCAGGAAATACGATAAAGAATCTTCTGGAAAAATCTCAAATAAGATGGACAGGAAAATTTAAGGGAAGCCTGCCGTCTATGGACTGGAAAAGGCTTATTATGAGGAATATCCCTTATGTGATTGTATTTTATCTTGTAGATAAGGTGGCATGGCTATACCGGTATTGTATCGGGGAGTCTCTGATCGAAAAGCTGGGAGTGCTTTTTCTGAATTTTTCCCTGGCTTTTCAAAATATTCTGCCCAGCTTGCATCCCCAGGATCTTTGTGTGGGCGCTGCTGGCGCTTTGCTGGTGAAACTGGCAGTGTATCTGAAAGGGAAAAATGCGAAGAAATACCGGCAGGGTGTGGAGTATGGTTCCGCACGTTGGGGCAATCAGAAGGATATAGCACCTTTTATTGATCCGGTCTTTGAAAACAATATCCTTTTGACACAGACGGAACGGCTGACTATGAACAGCCGCCCGAAACTGCCAAAGTACGCCAGAAATAAAAATGTGATTGTAATTGGTGGTTCCGGTTCGGGTAAAACGAGATTTTATGTGAAGCCGAATTTAATGCAGATGACACCGAATGTTTCTTATGTAATTACTGATCCGAAAGGAACCATCCTGGTGGAGTGCGGGAAGATGCTGCAGAGAGGTTCCCCGAAGATGAAAGATGGGAAGCCGGAGCGTGACAAAAATGGAAAAGTGATCTATGAGCCATACAAAATTAAAGTATTAAATACGATCAATTTTAAAAAAAGTATGCACTATAATCCCTTCATGTATATCCGCAGTGAGAAAGATATTTTGAAACTGGTGAATACAATTATCGCTAATACCAAAGGGGAGGGGGAAAAGTCTTCCGAGGATTTTTGGGTGAAAGCCGAACGGCTTTTGTATTGTGCACTGATCGGCTACATCTATTACGAAGCGCCAGAGGAGGAACAGAATTTCTCCACGCTCTTAGAACTGATCAATGCGTCTGAAGCCAGAGAAGATGATGAAGAATTTAAAAATGCGGTGGATGAATTGTTTGAAGAACTGGAACGGGATAAACCGGAGCATTTCGCTGTGCGCCAGTATAAGAAATATAAGCTGGCCGCGGGTGATATATGCTCTAAGTGACTTCTTAATCATGATTTTGTCATGGTTAGTGAAGCAATCACTTAGAGCATTTTTGTTTCAGGAGGTACAGCC
>USDN01000057.1 GCA_900553515.1 uncultured Blautia sp.
TGGTTGAGACTATCGGATGTTCCGGTATGACTCATTCCGCAGCTATGGCATCTGAAATCCTTCCGGGCCGTACTGTACTGGAAGCTCTGAACACAGACCTTGTTTGTGACGCAATCAACACAGCTATGAGGGAACTGTTCCTTCAGATCGTTTATGGTCGTTCTCAGTCTGCATTTTCTGAGGATGGACTTCCGATCGGAGCCGGACTTGAGGATCTTGGAAAAGGCCTTCGCTCTCAGGTTGGTACAATGTACGGAACTCTGAAAAAAGGACCTCGTTATCTGGAAATGGCAGAGGGTTATGTAACAGGTATCGCTCTTGATGAGGATGATGAGATCATTGGATATCAGTTCGTAAGCCTTGGAAAAATGACTGATTTCATCAAAAAAGGTGATGACCCGAATACTGCATGGGAAAAAGCAAAAGGTCAGTATGGCCGTGTTGACGATGCTGTTAAGATCATCGACCCGAGAAAAGAGTGATCACAGGATCTCACGACATTTTAATGCTGGATCATTGTGAGCAGCATATCAGATGAAAAAATCAGGAGGATAAGTAAATGGCTTTATTTGAATCATACGAGAGACGAATTGATAAGATCAATTCTGTTTTAAACAGTTATGGAATTGCTTCCATCGAAGAAGCAGAAAAAATCACTAAAGATGCAGGTCTGAACGTTTATGATCAGATCAAAGGCATCCAGCCGATCTGTTTTGAGAACGCTTGCTGGGCTTACATCGTAGGTGCAGCTATCGCTATCAAAAAAGGATGCAGAAGAGCAGCAGATGCAGCTGCAGCTATCGGAGAAGGACTTCAGGCTTTCTGTATTCCGGGATCCGTTGCAGATACACGTAAAGTAGGTCTTGGCCATGGTAACCTTGGCAAAATGCTCCTTGAAGAGGAGACAGAGTGCTTTGCATTCCTGGCAGGTCATGAGTCTTTTGCAGCAGCTGAAGGTGCTATCGGTATCGCTGAAAAAGCAAACAAAGTTCGTCAGAAACCACTTCGTGTTATCCTGAACGGTCTTGGAAAAGATGCAGCTCAGATCATCGCAAGAATCAATGGATTTACATATGTTGAGACAGAGTATGATCCATACACAAACGAAGTTAAGGAAGTATTCCGTAAATCCTATTCTGAGGGACTTCGTGCAAAAGTTAACTGCTACGGTGCAAACAGTGTTCCGGAAGGCGTTGCTATTATGTGGAAAGAGGGCGTAGACGTTTCTATCACAGGTAACTCTACAAACCCGACACGTTTCCAGCATCCGGTTGCAGGAACATACAAAAAAGAGTGCATCGAAAAAGGTAAAAAATACTTCTCTGTTGCATCCGGCGGTGGTACAGGACGTACTCTTCATCCGGACAACATGGCAGCAGGTCCTGCTTCCTACGGTATGACAGATACACTTGGACGTATGCATTCTGACGCTCAGTTTGCAGGTTCTTCTTCTGTACCGGCTCACGTAGAAATGATGGGTCTGATCGGCGCAGGAAACAACCCGATGGTTGGTATGACTGTTGCTGTTGCTGTTTCGATAGAGGAAGCTGCTAAAGAAGGCAAATTCTAAGAAATAATATAAGCATTTAAACTAAAAAGTCTATGAACAGATGAATTATGATCTGTTCATAGACTTTTTTTAATTCATTAAGATGCGGTCAGACGCATGTGAAATATAACTTCCTATGGCAAGTCAGTATGAATTTATTCCCGAAACTGTATGAAAATTCCTTTAATGACTTCATAAAGTGGTTTTTTTATCTGTTCCAGAGACAGAGGCTGTTTGTAGAGGATCGTGTTATAGCTGGTGCCGCTGACCAGTTCAATGATCATATACATCATCAGATCCGGTGTGCGGTAAGTGTGTGAAGCATGATCCAGCATGGTTTGGTAAATTGTGTATATGGAAGGTCTGTCATCACCAGGAGGAACAGCCAGAAAATCTGTGAAAAATCCCCAGCTTAGATGTTTGGACAGTAAAAGAACCAGATTATGATTCTGGGCAAACTGATCCAGAATATTGTCGATGATAAATAACACCTGTTCTTCAAAGTCTTTTAATTCTTTATGCTTTATCAATTCGTTACAGGCTGCCTGAAATACCTGATTGGCTTTGTGGCTGATCAAATGGTTTCGGATATCGTATTTATCCTTAAAATACAGATAGAAAGTTCCTTTTGCCACTCCTGCTTTTTTTACAATATCAGAAATGGAAGTTTTATTAAATCCATTATCGATAAATAATGTAAAAGCGGAATCCAACAGAGAATTTCTTTTCTGCTCTTTATTATTATCTACCTTGCTCATTTGTATTGCCTCCTTCGCTACAATTATAGAGAGGAAAGCAGGGAAATGTCAAACATCAAAAACAGGAAAAGGCAAATTCTGCATAATGCATAAAAAAATAAAATGACCTTTAGTCACATTTGGTATTGACTAAAGGTCATTTTTGTGTTACAACAGTAAATGACCAAAGGTCATAAATATGGTTTGGAAATTACAGGAAAGGAAGAAAATAAAATGGTAAAACTGGGAAGGAAGATTGTAAAATTTCGGATTCCGATTTTTATTCTGAGTTTATTGCTTCTGGTGCCATCTGCAATCGGGTATATAAATACCAGAGTGAATTATGATGTATTATATTATCTGCCAGATGATATTGAAACAATGAAAGGACAGGATATCCTGGTAGATGAATTTGGAACCGGAGCCTATTCTATGTTTATCTGCGAGGGTATGAAGAACAAAGATGTAGCGGCTCTGAAGAAAAAGATTGAAAATGTAGAACATGTTTCCAAAGTGGTATGGTACGACAGCTTTTCGGATTTAAGCGTTCCTGTGGAAATGCTGCCGGATAAAATACGAAGTGCGCTGTTTTCAGATGATTCCACCATGATGTTTATCATTTTTGAAACTACTACCTCAGCTGATGAAACCATGGATGCAATCGGAGATATCCGAAAGCTGGCCGGAAAGCAGTGCTTTGTCAGTGGAATGTCAGCGATTGTAACAGACACAAAGAATCTGGCAGAGTCAGAGGTTGCAATTTACGTGTTGATCGCTGTGGTATTATCCTGTATCGTACTGGCATTGACCATGGAATCCTATCTGATTCCATTCCTGTTTCTGGCAAGTATTGGTATTGCGATTCTTTATAATATGGGAACGAACATTTTTAAGGGTGAGATTTCCTATATTACCAAGGCATTAAGTGCAGTACTTCAGTTGGGTGTGACTATGGATTATTCTATTTTTCTCTGGCACAGCTATCAGGAGCAGAGGAAGCTTTATGGAGATGACCATAAGGAAGCCATGGCACAGGCAATTGCAGCTACCATCAAATCTGTTGTGGGAAGTTCTATAACGACGATCGCAGGATTCGTGGCGCTTTGCTTTATGAGTTTTACTCTTGGCCTGGATCTGGGAATTGTTATGGCAAAAGGGGTTATATTTGGCGTGATCTGCTGTGTTACAGTTCTTCCTGCCATGATCATGATTTTTGATAAAGCTCTGGAAAAAACAAAACACAAGCAGCTGATACCGGATTTTCCGAAAGTATCTGAATTTCTGGTAAAACATCATAAAGCTTTTGCCTTCCTCTGTGTAGCATTATTTATTCCATTTGCTTATTTCCAGGCTAATACGGCTGTTTATTACAATCTGGATTCCAGTCTGCCAAAAGATCTGGAATCTATCATGGCAAATGAAAAACTTCAGGAAGAATATCATATGGGTGCAGCCCACATGATCCTTATGGATAAAAATGTATCCAGTAAGGAAAAACATAAAATGATTAAAGAAATGGAACAGGTAGATGGTGTAAAGGAAGTTCTGGGACTGGAAAGTATAATCGGTCCGTCTTTGCCGGAAAGCATGATACCTCAGGATATTAAAGATATTCTGGAAAGTGACAATTATGAACTGATGCTGATTACCAATGAATATCAGACTGCTTCGGAAGAGGTAAATGCCCAGATCAATGATCTTAACAGTATCCTGAAGTCTTATGATAAGAACGGAATGCTGGTAGGTGAGGCTCCCTGTACCAAGGATCTGATCGAAATCACAGACCATGATTTTAAGGTTGTCAGTGCAGTTTCTATCATTGCTGTTTTTCTGATTATTTTGTTTGTATTTAAATCAATTACACTTCCAATAATTCTGGTATTGGTAATTGAGGGGGCAATTTTTATTAATATGGGAATTCCGTATCTTACCGGAACTGAACTGCCGTTTATTGCTTCAATCGTTATCGGAACTATTCAGCTGGGGGCAACTGTGGATTATGCGATTCTGATGACCAGCCGTTATGAACAGGAGAGGGGCAGCGGAAAAAGTAAAAAAGAATCTATCAGCATTGCTTTGGAAAGCAGCATCCGTCCGGTAATGGTATCGGCATTCAGCTTTTTTGCAGCAACCTTTGGAGTTGGTATCTATTCTAAGATTGATATGATCAGCTCTTTGTGTCTGCTGATGGCAAGAGGAGCATTAATCAGTATGTGTGCGGTACTGTTGTTCTTGCCGGCTATGTACTGGATATTTGACAGAGTTATCTGTGCGACAAGTAAAAATTTCAAAGTTAGAAAATAGGAGGTTTTTATCATGAAGAGGAAAAATGTACAGGCGCTTCTGGTTGGTATGTCAATGATGATGTCAGTGATTTTACCTGCTTCTCCGGCAATGGCCGCTGTGGAAAATCAGACGGAAAAGGAACAGACCGTTTATGTAAATGCAGATGAAAATGGAAATACAGAAGAAGTGATTGTCAGCAACTGGCTGAAAAACAAGGGAAAAGAGAAAACTCTTAAAGATAAAAGCAGTCTGGCAGAGATAGAAAATGTAAAAGGTGATGAAACTTTTCAGCAGAATGAAGATGGAACTCTTACCTGGAATACAGAGGGAGGAGATATTTACTACCAGGGTACAACAGGAAAGGAACTTCCGATTTCTGTAAGACTGACTTATTATCTGGACGGCAGAGAAATCCCGGCAGCTGAACTGGCTGGCAAAAGCGGAAAAGTAAAGATTCGGATTGATTACGAAAATACAGAAAAGAGAACAGAAAAAGTCAATGGTAAAAATGAGGAAATTTATACGCCGTTTATGATGATGACGGCTATGATCCTTCCGGCAGACACATTTACCAATGTGGAAATGGTAAATGGAAAAGTACTTTCTGATGGGAGCAATGATATTGCAGTAGGATATGGATTCCCGGGACTGGCAGACAGTCTGAAGCTTTCGGATATGGAAGAACTGGATGAGATTGAGATTCCGGATCATGTGGAACTGACTGCAGATGTGAAGGATTTTTCACTGGGTATGACAGCAACAATTGCCACCACAGGTCTTCTGGAAGATCTGAACCTGGGAGATGCCACTGATACAGATGATTTAAAAGAGAAACTGGATACACTGACAGATTCTTCTGAAGCACTGGTAAAAGGAAGTAAAGAACTTCAGGAGGGGATTTCTACTTTGGACAGTTCCGCAGATACATTTGTCAGTGGATTAAGCAGTGCAGACGATGGTGCTGGTCAGCTGAAAAACGGAATTGATACGATGAACAGTAAGAAGGGAGAACTTCTGGGAGGAATATCAAAACTGACTGCAGGAATGAGTTCTCTGAAAAGCGGCGCCGGTCAGCTGCAGAAAGGTGTAAGTGCTTATACAAGCGGTGCCGCTCAATTAGAGAATGGTATTGACCAGGCAGCCAAAGGTGTATCTGAACTGAACAGCGGAATTGAAACACTGAATGAAAAAAAGAGCATTCTTATTAACGGTGTGGAACAGCTGAGTACAGGGGGGACAAAACTGGAAGAAGGAACAAAAAATCTTCAGCAGGGCGTGCAGGCGTATACTGCAGGAACAGCAGCTCTGGATCAGGGGATTGGTCAGCTGAAAAGTGAACTCGACCAGTCGATGGAGCAGGTATCTCAGCTTCCACAGGCAGTACAGGGTCTGACAGCAGGAGCAGATCAGCTGATCCAGGGAGCCGGAACCTTGCAGCAGGGAATGTCACAGGCCGAAGCAGCAGCCGGAAAACTGGGAGACAGTGTCAATGGTTTAAAGGGTGCCGCACAGACAGTAGGAGACTTAAGCGGTCAGGCTGCAGGATTGATCGGGAATTTGATCGATAGTCAGTCTGCACCTCAGGTAGACACAAATTCCGTAAATGAACAGGCAAATGCGGCGATTGCTCAGGAAAATGCACTGGTAAATGAACAGGCAAACGCACAGGCCAATCAGCAGCAGAGCAGTAATGTAGCAGCAGCTCTGGATGCAGCTGGTATCCCGGAAGAGCAAAAACAGGCGGTACTGGCAAATTTAGGAGGGATTGGAGTTTCTGTAGGTGTCCAGACATCTGCCAATATTAACGTACCGATAACTGGCGGTGATACTGGCGGTGCAGATGCGGCGATTCAGGGACTGCAGCAAATCCAGGCAGCAATAAATGCTGTAAACGGACAGATCCCCAGTGCAGATGCGGCACTTTCAGAAGCACAGGCACAGCTCAATACGATGAAAGAAGGTACAGCCAATGCAGCTGCAGGAGCAGAAACTTTGAAAAAAGGAGCACAGACCTTGACAGAAGCAATGAAATCAGCAGGAGACCTGACTGTTCTTTCTGACAAGCTTCAGAAAGCAGTGGAGCAATTAAAAGCAGGAAGTTCAGAACTGGTTTCAAAAAATGAAGAATTAAATGCAGGTGTTTCTTCAGCAGCGGAAGGATCTGCAGCTTTAAATACCGGAATCCAGCAGCTTTCAGCAGGAGCAGGACAGCTCAGTGGAGGTATCGGTCAGCTGGCAGACGGAAGCAAGGCTTTGAATATCGGTGCTCAGCAGCTTAAGAAAGGGATTAAGGTTCTGACAGCCAATAATGATTCTTTAAATAACGGAGCAGCACAGCTGGCTCAGGGAAGTACAGAACTCTTGAAAGGAGGAAATGCACTGGCAGCAGGAGGCAATACATTAAGCGATGGTATTTCTCAGCTTGCATCAGGCGCGTCAGCTTTAAAAGATGGAACTGCCAGGCTGGCAGACGGTGGAAAAGAGCTGAAGAGTGGGACTACAAAGCTGAAAGATGGATCTACGAAATTAAAAGACGGAATGGAAAAGTTTGACGAAGAGGGAATACAGAAGATCACTGAAATGCTGGATAGTGATGTAAAAACAGTCCTGGAAAGAATAAAGGCAGTAGAAAACGCAGACAGATCCTATAAAGCTTTTGATGGCCAGGATGACAGTATGGATGGAAAGGTAAAATTTGTAATTGAAACCAGTGGAATCGAAGCAGAAGAGTCATGATCTTTCTTAGGTCTGTTATGTCTGATCCGTATTTCCTGGAAACAGCCTCTGATATGAATCAGAGGCTGTTTCTTTTAACCTGGAAGTGCATCCAGTCAGATTTTAGATAGAAGATCAGAAATACAATAGAGCTTAAAGTCCAGGTAAGAGGATATGCCCAGAAGACTACCTGGATAGAAGGAATCAGTTTTACGGCAATGGTGATGTAGGATACGCGGATGATACACCAGCAGATCATCATCACAAACATGGGGATGATGGATTTTCCGGCCCCCCGGAGAAGCCCTGCCAGGCAGTGAGAAAAAGCCAGCAGGAAATAAAATAAGGTAACTGTGCGTGCCTGACGTACACCAAAAGCCACAACTTCCGGATCGCTGTTAAAAGCAGAAATAAGTACCGGAGAGGCAAAGTAAATAAGGATTCCGATGCATTCCGCCATGATAAGGCTGCATCCAATGCCAAAGCGGGCTCCTTTTTTAGCCCGATCGTATTTTCCGGCGCCCAGGTTCTGACTGATAAAGGTGGTCAGAGCCATGGAGAAGCAGGTGATAGGAAGAAAACCGAAGCCTTCTACCTTGGAGTATGCGCCGCATCCGGCTACAGCCAGATTTCCAAAACTGTTGATATTGGACTGGACCACTACATTTGCCAGAGAGATGATGGAATTCTGGAGTCCGGCCGGAAGTCCATTACTGATAATCTGACGCAGCATGGCTGGATCCAGTCGGATTTTTCTGATATGCAGCCGGTATTCTTCTGGACTCTTTCGGGTAAGTCGGTTAAGGCAGAGAAATGCGCTGGTAAACTGGGAGATAATAGTTGCGGCAGCAGCTGCGCCTACGCCCATGTGGAATATGCCTACAAACAGCAGATCCAGTACGATATTGACCAGAGAGGAAAATATCAGGTAGTACAGAGGGTGTTTGCTGTCTCCTACGGACTGCATGATTCCTACAAAATTATTATAAAGAACAAAGGCGACAGATCCCAGAAAGTAGACCCGGAAGTAGCGGATGGAGTTTGGAAGTACATCTGCAGGAGTCTTCATCAGAAGCAGGATTTTGGGAACCAGAAGAAGTCCGAGTATGGTCAGAAGAATTCCGGATATCAGGCCAAATCCAACGGTGGTATGTATGGCTTTCTGAAGATCTTCTGTCTGTCTGGCGCCATAATACCGGGCGATCACCACACCGGCGCCGATGGCGATTCCGTTAAAAAAGCCCACCAGAAGAAAAATAAGGCTTCCGGAAGAGCTGACGGCGGCCAGCGCATTGCTTCCCAGAAAGTTTCCAACGATCAGGGAATCGGCGGTGTTATAAAACTGCTGAAAAAGGTTGCCGAGAAAAATAGGGACAGCAAAGGCCGCCATTTTTTTCCAGATAGGGCCTTCTGTCAGAAGTGTTTTTGAAGAAGTACTGCTCATGATTAAAACCTCGATGTTCATAATTTGTTAATATCATGCTATCACATTTGGAATTTTCAGTCAATGGGACAGAGAACAGGATTTTCAAAAAATACTTGACATTTTGAAAAACAGGACTATAATAACTGTTATAAAAAAAATAACAGATTAATGTGATAAAGCACCAAAATCCAAGGAAGAGAACAACGCCGTATTCCATAAGGTATTTCAGAGAGTCTGCAGCAGGTGTGAAGCAGATATACCGGGAAAGCAGGATATCATCTCGAAGGAGCTGACTGAAACTACAGTAAGTTATGCCGGAATCCCCCGTTACCGGGAAAACGTATGAAGTACGTAAGTGCTGCAGAGAAATTTGCAGAATAAGGGTGGTACCGCGGATTTTATTCGTCCCTTCCGGCATTTGCCGGAGGGGACTTTTTTTAGCTCTTTCCGGAATGCTGAAACAGGTGCTTTACAGAACGGAGGCGCTATGATGAAAGCATTACAAAAAGTAAGTAAATTTCTGTCGGATTATACTTCAGCAGTGGTGATCGCCATTGCCGTGGTGACCTTTTTTGTTCCTGTAATGATGGGCTGGGTCAATTATCAGCTTTTTACAGATATGGTAGGGAATAAATTTACCAGTCAGTCTCTTATTATTGGAATTATTATGTTCAGCATGGGACTGACCCTGACTACAGAAGATTTTAAAATCCTTGCCCAGAGGCCATTGGATATCTGCATCGGTGCGGCTGCGCAGTACCTGATCATGCCATTTCTGGCATTTGGAATCAGCAAGGTACTGCATTTGCCGGATGCTATTGCTCTGGGACTGATTCTTGTGGGCTGCTGTCCAGGAGGCGTTTCTTCTAACATTATGTCTTACCTTTGTGGTGGAGATGTGGCGTTTTCTGTTGGTATGACAACGGTGTCTACTCTTTTGTCACCGGTAATGACACCAATTCTCGTTTCTCTTCTTGCAAGTGGTACAAGAATCAGCATCAAAGGGCTGCCTATGTTTGTGTCTATCATTGAAACCGTAATTCTTCCTATCGCAGTGGGATTCCTTTTGAATTATCTTCTGGGTAAGAAAAAAACTTTTCAGGATATCCAGAAGATCATGCCGGGAGTGGCTGTTCTTGGACTGGCCTGTGTTGTAGGAGGAGTAATTTCTTCACAGGGAGCAAACTTCTTTACATCAGGTGTTGTGATCTTTGCAGCGGTTCTTCTTCATAACGGAATGGGATATCTGCTTGGATATGGAGCAGGAAAGCTGGCTGGTATGAATACAGCGAAAAAAAGAACGATTTCCATTGAGGTGGGAATGCAGAATGCCGGACTTGCAACAAATCTGGCAACCACAACCGCTCAGTTTGCCAGTGCGCCGGAATCTGCAATCATTTGTGCAGTATCCTGTGTATGGCATTCCATTTCCGGTACATTGATCGCAGGATTTTTTGCCAGCCTGGACCGGAAAAATGAAAGGGCCGAAGACAAAAAAGAAGCATTTCCGGTACGTAACTGAATTTGCAAAACCAGAAGATACAGAATGATATTGGAGTGTTCTAAAGAAATTTATCGCAGAGATTGTATGAAATAAAATACAATTCTTCCGTTGACGAATTAACGATTTAGCGTTATAGTATAGCGCAGTGACAGCAATTACGAGGTGAAGTTTGCAGGAAAGAGACATTTTTGTCCGCCGAAGGAGTAAAACTCTCAGGTACCCGTATTTCGGGCAGAAACTGTAAATGGATCGTTTCTCTGGAGACACCTGTTGAAACAGGGGCCGAAGGTGCAAGCGGCGCAGAATGCGTCTTGAATCTCTCAGGCAAAAGGACAGAGTATGCTTCAGGAATGATCTGATTTAATCCCCCATGCTGTAAAACTTTATATAAAAAGGAGATTTTTTACAATGTGGAGCATGATTAATCAATTCTTAGTAGCCGTGGACGACTTTGTATGGGGAGTGCCTCTTATGGTGCTCATTATGTCCGGCGGTATTCTTCTCACAGTACGTCTTGGTCTGCTTCAGATCCGGCGTCTTCCCCTTGCATTAAAATGGATGTTCAAAAATGAAGAAGGCGGAAAAGGCGAGATTTCCAGCTTTGCAGCCCTGTGTACAGCTTTAAGCGCGACCATTGGAACAGGAAATATCGTTGGTGTGGCAACTGCCGTATGCACCGGAGGCCCGGGAGCTCTGTTCTGGATGGTGCTGGCAGCGTTCTTTGGTATGGCGACCAAATACGCAGAGGGACTTCTGGCAGTAAAATACCGTGTGGTAGCTCCGGATGGCCACAGTCTTGGCGGCCCTTTTTACTACATTGAACGTGGAATGGGTGAAAAATGGAAATGGCTGGGAAAAGTATTTGCATTTTTCGGCGTCTGTGTAGGACTTTTTGGAATCGGTACCTTCAGTCAGGTTAATGGTATTTCCAGTGCAGTACAGAACTTTTTTGATCCGGAAAAGGCGAATTGTGTAAATATCCCGTTTCTTGGAGAATATTCATGGGCAGTGGTGATATCTTCCCTTATTCTGGCATTTTGTGTAGCAGCCATTCTGATCGGCGGTATTCAGAGAATTGCAACAGTAAGTCAGATCGTTGTGCCTTTTATGGCTGTAATCTACCTGATATTCAGTGTTAGTCTGATTCTTTTCAATATAAAAGAGATTCCGGAAGCAGTTGTTACGGTAGTAAAAGGAGCTTTTCAGCCTTCTGCAGTAACAGGAGGTGTGGTAGGATCCATGGTAGTGGCAATGCAGAAAGGTGTTGCCAGAGGTATTTTTTCCAATGAGGCAGGTCTTGGAAGCGCGCCTATCGCAGCAGCCGCCGCACAGACAAAGGAGCCGGTACGTCAGGGGCTGGTAAGCATGACAGGTACTTTTATTGATACTATTGTAATCTGTACACTTACAGGACTTTCCATTGTACTTACAGGCGCCTGGCAGGTAGAAGGAATCGAGGGCGTGCAGGTGACTACCTACGCATTCCAGCACGGACTTCCGATCCCGTCGCAGATTTCATCCTTTGTGCTTATGGTCTGTCTGGTTTTCTTTGCATTTACCACGATCCTTGGATGGGATTATTACAGTGAAAGATGTCTGGAATATCTGACAAAGGGAAATAAGAGGACAATTCTTACTTACCGCTGGATCTATATCCTTGCAGTGTTTATCGGACCATATATGACGGTCAGCGCAGTGTGGACTATTGCAGATATCTTTAACGGACTGATGGCTCTTCCAAATATGATCGCCATGTTTGCACTGAGCGGTGTAGTAGTCAAAGAAACAAAAAGCTTTTTTAAAGCGGACAAACATAAAATGAATTAAAAGAAAACACGAAAAACAGGTATAGAAGCAGGACAAGACCGTTTCTGCATTTGTACCTGTTTTTTATGCAGCAGAAAATAGTCTGTTTTGTGCTTGAAATATAGAGATATGTTTCGGCAAGGGTATTGATTCTGAAGGAGAACATGGTAAAATAATGGTATTTCATAAAGAAAAAGGGAGAAAACGATGGGGAAACATATTACCGAAAGAATCAGAGAAGATCTTTTTTCCATGCAGGATCTTTCTTACAGAGATTTTCATTCCCGACTGATGCCGGATGTAGATAAGGATACTGTAATAGGGGTCCGGGTTCCGGAGCTCCGCAAATATGTAAAAGAACTGGCGAAGGATCCTGAGCTCCGGGAATTTCTGGAAGATCTTCCTCATCAGTATTATGAGGAAAACAACGTCCATGGATTTCTGATCCAGCAGATGAAGGAATATGAAAAGTGCATGGAAGAACTGGAAAAATTCCTTCCATATATAAATAACTGGGCAACCTGTGACATGACCTCGCCCAGGGTGTTCAAAAAGCATAAAGAGGAGCTTCTTAAAGCTGTCCGGCGATGGATTGTGTCAGATCATGTTTATACGGTTCGATATGGAATCGGGATGCTGATGCAGCATTATCTGGATGAGGACTTCCGGGAGGAATATCCGCAAATGGTATCGGAGATACAGTCAGAAGAGTATTATGTGAATATGATGATCGCCTGGTATTTTGCAACTGCCCTTGCAAAACAATATGAAGCCATCCTTCCTTATATAGAAAAACAGAAACTGGATGTATGGACCCACAACAAGACAATCCAGAAGGCCTGTGAAAGCTATCGGATCACACCGGAGCAGAAGGCTTATCTGCGTACGCTGAAGATTAAAAAGAAAAAGCAATAAGTCAGGAGTAAACATGAACAACTGGACACAAATTACAGATTTTGCTGCCCCGGAACTGGATGCTTATGCAAGAACTTCAGAACTGCAGCTTCTGAGATATTATGAACCAAAGCCGGGATTATTTATAGGAGAAAGTCCAAAGGTTATCGAAAGAGCCTTGAATGCGGGTTATGAGCCGGTGTCTTTTCTGGTGGAGCACAGAGACCTGGAGGGCGAGGCTGCTGAGCTTTTGAGCAGATTTCCTGAACTTCCGGTTTATACAGCGGAATATAAAGTGCTTACAAAGCTGACAGGGTACGCTTTGACAAGAGGGCTTCTCTGTCTGATGAGGAGAAAGACGCTTCCTTCTGTGGAAGAAGTCTGCAGAAATGCCAGACGGATCGCCATACTGGAAAATGTAGTCAATCCAACCAATGTAGGAGCAATTTTCAGGTCAGCGGCAGCTCTTCATATGGATGCGGTACTGCTTACACCGGGCTGCAGCGATCCTCTGTACAGAAGGGCTGCAAGAGTGAGTATGGGAACTGTTTTTCAGATTCCATGGACTTTTTTTGATAAAAAAATATCCTGGCCGGAAAAAGGAATGGAAATTCTTCAGGAACTGGGATTTAAAACGGCGGCTATGGCTCTTTGTGATGACTCTGTGGGAATTGATGACCCGGAACTGCTGGAGGAGGAGAAGCTGGCAGTGATCCTTGGAACAGAAGGAGACGGGCTGGCAGCACAGACTATTGCAGACTGTGACTATACAGTAAAGATTCCCATGTCCCATGGAGTAGACTCTCTGAATGTGGCGGCGGCAAGCGCAGTTGCTTTCTGGGAGCTGGGAAAAGGCAATATCTGAATAGCACTGCAGAAGAACAGAAAATATTCAGAAACTAAGAAAGAACACGGAAAGGATGCTCGGAAAAGAGAATCCCTCCGGTGTTCTTTTTGTGTTGGTGAACTTTATTTCAGATCTTCACCTGTCAGCATTTTGTATGCCTGAAGGTATTTGTCAATGGTCTTGTCCACGATTTCCTGAGGAAGAGTCCAGTCATGACCTTCATTTTCTTTCAGCCAGTCGCGGGCAAACTGTTTGTCAAAGGAAGGCTGTCCGTGTCCTGCTTCATAGCCGTCGGCAGGCCAGAAACGGGAACTGTCCGGTGTCAGCATTTCATCGCCGATCACCATGTTTCCATCCTCATCAAGACCAAATTCAAATTTTGTATCTGCAATGATGATTCCCTTACTCAGTGCGTATTCCGCACATTTTTTGTACAGGGCAATGGTGTTGTCACGAAGTTTTTCTGCCAGTTCACGGCCTCTTCCCGGATAGAATTTTTCCAGGTGATCGATGCTCTGCTCGAAGGAGATATTTTCATCATGATCTCCGATCTCAGCCTTTGTGGACGGTGTGTAGATAGGCTCCGGAAGTTTATCAGATTCTTTCAGTCCCTCCGGCAGTCTGATGCCGCAGACGGTTCCGTTTTCCTGATAGCTTGCCCATCCGCTTCCTGTAATATAGCCGCGGACAATGCATTCGATAGGAAGCATGTTCAGCTTACGGCACATCATGGATTTTCCGTCGTATTTTTCCTGCTGGAAAAATTCCGGCATGTCCTTTACATCTACAGAGATCATATGATTTGGCAAAATATCCTCTGTCATGTCAAACCAGAATTTGGACATCTGTGTCAGTACAGTACCTTTTTTGGTAACCTCGTTGTTCAGGATCACATCGAAGCAGCTGATGCGGTCAGTAGCAACCATGATCAGGCTGTCGCCGTTGTCGTAGATCTCACGTACCTTACCTTCTTTGATCGGTTTTAAATTCTGCATGTGTTCACACCTCATCATTTGATTTTTTCATTTCACTGTAAAAAGTACACTGTTTAGGGTGCGCTGTCAAGAGCTATTTGGAAACTTGTGGTCAGTTTCTTCAAAAGTACAGAAAGAGACAGACCGAAGGATTTGCAAGAGACAGATCGTTAGAGTATACTGTATAGGAACTGCAGCTATGATACAGAGGAAATACTCAGGAGTATACCTGTATGTGCAGAAATACGCACGAGAAGCAGGAAATGCTCAGGAGCATACCTGTATGTGCAGAAACACGCACAAAAGGAGGAAATGAATATGGCAGTATATGAGATTACATTCAGTCCCACAGGAGGTACGGATAAAGTTACAGATATCCTGATGGAAGGCTGGCAGGAGGAAAAAAAGGAAATCAGTATTCTTTCTGCAGAAGACAATTACGCTGATTATAAATTTCAGAAAGAGGATATTTGTTTTATCTCTATGCCTTCTTTTGGAGGAAGGATTCCACAGATCGCCGCAGAGCGTCTGGGTCAGATGAAGGGAAATGGGGCAAGGGCAGTTCTGGTATGCGTATATGGAAACCGCGCTTATGAGGATACGCTTATAGAATTAAAGGATAAGGCAGAGGAAGCTGGTTTTGTCACTTATGGAGCCGTGGCAGCAGTGGCAGAGCATTCGATTATGAGGAAATTTGCAGCAGGAAGACCGGATGAAAAGGACACGGCAGAGCTTCAGGAATTTGGACGAAAGCTCCGGGAAAAGCTGGAACAGGGGACAGACTGCGGAGAAGTACAGGTTCCCGGAAATCATCCTTATAAAAAACTTGGAACAATCCCATTTATCCCAAAACCCGGAAGGGGATGTAATTCCTGTGGATACTGTGCTCGGTTTTGCCCGGTGGGAGCCATTGATCCCAAAGATGTGAAGAAAGTAGATGAAAAGAAATGTATTTCCTGTATGCGCTGTATCTCTGTCTGTCCGAAAAATGTACGCAAATTAAATAAAGTAGTACTTCTGGCAGCTGAAACAAAAATGGCAAAGCTTTTTGAGGAAAGAAAAGAAAATGAACTGTTTTTGTAAGGGGCGTTCCGGGATGAGGAGAATGAAAAGATGGCAGAAAGAAAAATGAATCGGGATACCATAAAATATATTGCCATGGCAACGATGCTTTTGAACCATATTTCCATGGTCTTCATGAAACCAGGCACCTTTTGGGCAGAGCTATTCCTGGATGCCGGCTATTTTACTGCTCCGGTTATGTGCTATTTTCTGGTGGAAGGCTATGGATATACCAGATCTGTAAAGAAATACGGAGAAAGACTGCTTCTTTTTGCACTGATTTCTCAGATCCCATTTTGTCTGGCTTTTACCTCAGAGGGAATCCTTGATTTTGTGGGAATGAACATGCTCTTTACTTTGTTTCTGTGTCTTCTGATCATAAAGGTAATGAAAGAAATGACAGATCCTGTAATCAGGACTCTGTGCATTGCAGGGCTGGTCTTTATATCCATGTTCAGTGACTGGGCGATCCTTGCGCCGGTATTTACCATTCTTTTTGTCCGCGCGGGAAATTCGGAAGATGCAAAGAAAAAAGCGTTTGTTACAGGAACTTTGATTTTTGGAGGCTTTAATTTTCTGGGCGGAATGGGAAGATTTTCTCTTATGACAGATGTGGTCTATATGCTGGGAAGCATGGTGGGACCCGCTTTTGCAGGAATCTGCACTCTCTTTTTCTATAATGGAAAAAGATCGGAGAAAAACCGAAAATTTTCCAAATGGTTTTTCTACTGGTTTTATCCCGTGCATCTGACAATTTTGGGACTGATTCGTATTTTTGCATAAAAAGGTCTTGACTTTGACGCTGCGTCAACTGCTATGATCTTAATAAGGAAGGGAGATCCTTAGAATATTCGCCTGAAAAGGCAGACAGGAGTAAAAGATGGAATATTCGATCCAGGAGTTATCAAAGCTGTCCGGGGTGACCACCCGCACTCTGAGATGGTACGATCAGATTGGTCTGCTGAAGCCTTCCAGAGTAGCGGAAAGCGGATACCGTTATTATGGAAGTCGGGAGGTAGACCGTCTGCAGGACATTCTCTATTATCGGGCGCTGGGGGTGGAGCTTGCCCGGATCAGGGAATGCCTGGACAATCCCTCCTTTGACCGTCTGGCTGCGCTGAAAGGCCACCTGACCGCTCTGGAGGCAGAAAGGCAGAAGCTGGAAGGTCTGATCCACTCACTGAAGATTACGATCAGAGCAGAAGAAAGGAATGAGATCATGAACGACCAGGAAAAATTTGAAGCGTTTAAGAAACATGCGGTAGAGGAGCATGAAAAATATTATGGAAAAGAGTCCCGGGAAAAATATGGCGACGCCCAGGTGGATAAGATGCAGGAAACGGTGATGAACCTCACAAAGGAACAGTATCAGGAATGGACGGAGCTGGGACAGAGGATCCAGGGACTGCTGGAAACAGCTGTGACCAGTCAGGCAGATCCAGAAGAGGAGATCGGAAGGGAAGTCACAGCGCTTCACAAAAGATGGCTTACCCTGACCGGAAACAGCTACGATGCCGGGAAACATAAAGGGATCGCTGAGCTGTATGTAGCAGACGAACGTTTCACAGAATACTATGACAGAAGCGTATCCGGATGCGCACAGTTTCTGCGGGATGCAATTGTGTGCTGGGCAAAGTAAATAGGATTCAGATTTGAAGAGGGCGGTCTCGCAGGCCGCCCTCTTCATTATGGGTGCCTATTTGATGGAAATTGTATAAGTACGGAAAAATTCTTCTCCCACTGAAACCTGATTGATTCCTGGTTTCTGTGACAGTTCCTCTGAAAAACCAGAGTTATCGCAGCGTCCCATCCAGGGTTCCAGACAGACAAAAGGCGCTCCGGGAGCTCTCCAGATACCAAAATTGGAAAAATCTTTGCAGGTCACTTCCACATAAGGGGTACCGTCAGGGAAGGAAATTCCTGCTTTTTCAACCTGTCCGTTATCAAAGATCAGGGTATCATTGTCAAAAAGATCCGGACTGATATGGCATACTCCATTTTTCAGAAAGAGCTTGTCTGTTTTTTCCGGGATCACAGTTCCGGTGGAAAGATCAAGCACACTTAAAGTCAGTTCTTCCTGACCGTCAAAGGTAAGAAAATACTCCTCCTGTGCAGTATCTGGAAGAACCGGCACGCGGAATGCAGGATGACCTCCGATAGTGAAATAAATGGATTCACTGTCCAGATTTTCTACTTTCCAGGAAACCCTGAGATCGCGCCCGCAAAGCTCATGGGTAATGGAGAGACGGAAAAGGAAAGGATAGACCTCTCTGGTTTTTTCGGAAGCTTCCAGTACATGGGTGATTTTTGTATCGGAACTTTCTGTACACAGAAATTCTGTGTCGCGGGCAAATCCGTGTTGTCCTACGGAATAGGATTTGCCGTTGATCAGATACCGGTTTGCATAACAGCGTCCTACATTTGGAAAAAGAATGGGCGCGTGGCGATTCCAGTAAGCTGGATCTGCATCCCAGAGAACCTGACGGTCATTTGTTTTGTCATAAATCTCAGATAATTCTGCGCCCAGATCGTTGATCCGGATGCGGAGTTCCTTATTTTCTAATGTGTGGATCATAAAAAACCTCCCGTATAAATTTACTACATACAGTATAACAGAATCTTATAGAAATAACGATATGAAATAAAGTTTTTCTTTACATTACATAATATGTAATGATATAATTCTTTAGTGAAGTATCATATTTTGAGCAGACAAAAAGAGCAGTTCT